>JAUCGI010000001.1:0-28733 GCA_030378035.1 Desulfobacterales bacterium HSG2 | reverse complement strand
CCGTCCCGTCATGTCATTCCGGTCAGAAAGACAGAATTTCAAATCGGAATCCGTCATGGCGGCGGTGGATTCCGGGTCAAAAGTGAAAAAATGTCCCATTTTTTCACTTTTGCCCGGAATGACAGGTGGAGGCACACCCATTTTTTCAGTTTTGACCGGAATGACAGGTAGAGGGCACCCCCAAAGCTTCCGATCCGCTGATTATCGTTCTGTCCATGGTGTCGGAAAAAACGACTCAATCGAAGTCCCGACATTTTCCGCTACCGCCAATGTGCAAGCCAGTTTGCCCACTGCCAGATCCAGAACACCAAGCCCGAAGGGGCTGAAAACAGAAACTTTCTCCGGCTGACGTTGGGGAGCAGTCCGATTTAAAATATCTGCCAATGTACACCGAATAAAGTTTCTGTTGCCGCTTTTCTGTTCGGCAAGATGAACCGATGTCTGAGCACGGCATATATGGTCTGTGTCATCCACGATATTATCCGCTGATAATATTATTTCCGGTGAAAGGTCCCTCAGTGAAGTATGCAGAATAACCTTGTCCGGCGTGCATTCTGAAATATCAAAAATATGCGGCTTGATTGCTGTCGTTGCAAACGCTGTTACGGATGCTTCACTGAAAACAGCGGCCGGGTCTTTTAATACAGATATTTTTATTTTTGCAGAAAGCCGGCTACACTTGTTCATGAATTGTTCGGCTCTTTCAGGACTCAGATCATGAATAAAAACGGATTCGATTTCAGGACGTATTGCCATCAGGAAACGAAGCGTTTCAAAGTTAATCAGACCGCATCCGATAAGCCCGACGCGATCCGCGAGCTTATCCCCGAGAAGATGATGAGCAGCCAGGGCAGCGCTCGCCGCGGTTCTGCTTGAACTGATCACAGAACTCTCCAGTATAGCTTCCAATCGACCCGTCAGGGTTGAGTTGAGCAAAAGCACAGCAGAAGCCCGTTCCAACTTTTTTTCCAAATTTCCCGGAAAAGATGAAATCCATTTGATTCCGGCAAGATTGAATTCTCCTCCCAGATAAGCCGGCAGAGCAATAATCCTGTCCCTCTCGTTATCCGGGAAACGTAAAAAACTGGAATGCGGCAGACTGCTTTCACCTCTGGCATGTATTATGTATGCTGATTTCACCGCTTCAATGATTTCCAACTCTCGCCCCTCAAACAACTGCAAAATTTCATTGCCGCTTAACAGGGTAATATCTTTTTTATTCATCCGTTTGCCTCTTTATCTGTTTTAAACCCCCGTGAACTTGAACGTGAACTTGAACGTGAACATTCACGAGTATATATTTATTTAGAGTGTGTCCCATCTACCCATCATGTCAAAACTGAAAGGCGGACGTTTTCTGACTTCAGCGACGGTGGATTCCGGGTCAACACTGAAAAAATGTCCCATTTTTTCAGTGTTGCCCGGAATGACAGGTGGAGTGGACACACCTTTTATTTAAGTTCAAGTTTAAGTTTAAGTTCACCGAGCTCGTAATTTATGCAGGTTCAGTGATCTGAATCCTCCCACAGATGAAAAACATCGCCAAAGTGATCGGTAACCCATTCATCAGAATAGATTGTATCCAGATATCTTTCACCGCTGTCAGGAATAATTGCCACGCAAACTGCATTGTCACGAATCTCAGGTGCTTTTTTTTCAATGGCGGAGATAACCCCTCCGGAAGATCCGCCGGCCAAAATCGCTTCTGACTTGAGAAGTCTTCGGCATCCGGATATGCATTCAAGATCGGATACATGGATATACTCATCCTCAAGTCCTTTGCGAAACAATTCGGGGACCCGGGCGGCACCGTGGCCCGGAATAAGCCGCTTGCTTTTAATGTCACTGTAAATAATACTGCCGACGGCATCCACCGACATAATTTCCGTCTTTAAATTATTTTTTCTGATATATTCCGAGCATCCCCTAAGTGTTCCGCATGTGCTCACCGCACAAAAAAAATAGTCCGGTGCCACCCCGTTCAGTTCATTGAGAATCTCTTTCATGGTTGTGTAATGTGCCTTTGGATTATCCGGATTCGCATACTGATTCGTCCAAAACGCGTTGGAAATAGATTGGGTCAATGATTTAACCCGGTTAATACGGGCATCCAGATATTCACCCGATACCGGATCGGGATCCGTTACCATATCCACTTCCGCACGGTATGCTTTCATAATATTTATATTTTGCTGAGTTGTCTTGGGGTCAACCACGCAAATAAGCCTCAAATTAAGGAATCTGCATGCCTGGGCAAGCCCGATTGCCAGATTCCCGGAACTCGATTCAATGATCGTCGTCCCTTCACGAACATCCCCTCTTTCAATGGCCTGCTGTAGCATAATTAAGGCGGTCCGATCTTTAATGCTCCCCCCGGGATTAAACATCTCCAGCTTAACAAAAAGATGGATCGGGAAGTCCTTCAGCACACGTTCAAGCTTGACCAGCGGGGTATTCCCGATTGTTTTTAATATACCTCTGTTTGAAATCATAATGATAATACCTTCAGTTGTTTTGACATGATTTCGGTCATTGTTCGTATCTGTTTTGACATGATCCGTTCAATGGCATCGGCTTCTTTTTGATTATTGTCAATTGAAGATTCGCTGAAACGTATTGGATCCGGGGATTCATCATCTCTTGGCAAAGGCGTGTCGCACGGTTCTGATTTTGAACTCATGTTCGATTCTGTTTTTTCAAAAACCGGCGGCATCCAGTATCTCTCCCGCTGAAACGGATAATTCGGCAACACGACTTTTTTGCGGGGATAGGGCTTATGAAAAGCCTTCCAGTCCACATCCATCCCGTGAACATACAACTGCCCCAGCGCGTGAAGCATCGGTGTCTGGTCATCATAGCCATCCGGTCGTCCGGGACGCATGTTAAACATGGCATTGTTGACGCCGAGCGTGGGAAGCCAGACGCCTTTGTTATGCGGAACGCACTGCATCCCCAGACTGATGAGGGTGGACGTGGTTCCGATTTCCAGGAAAATCTCATAACCGGCCGCATCCAGCCACCGCATCGCGTCGTAAAACTTCACCTCCTCCCGGATATGCCGCCGCCAGTATTCCGGAGACGCAATCTCCTGGCCGGCCGGCTTGCCGCTGATGTTGGAGATCAGGGGGATGGCCGGAGATGAAAACTGAATCTCCGAAGCCACGTCATGCAGGGCGTCCTGTACGGGTTCCATCATCATGGAATGGACCGCATGGGAAATCTGCATGAACCGGGCGGGGATATCCTCCTCCGCAAACATCTCCATCATCTCTTCGATGGCTGAACGGTCCCCTGAGATCAGAATATTCTCCGGCGCATTGACCGCGGCAAGGGAAACCCGGTCTTTGTAATCTCCGAGTATCCGGGAGACCGCTTCCTTTGTTGCGATGACAGCCGCCATAGCGCCGCTTTCAGGCAGCGACTGTATCAGGCGTCCCCGGTTTGCAATCAGTCTGAGTCCGTCTTCCAGGCCATAGACGCCTGCGACACATGCGGCCGCATATTCACCGATGCTGTGTCCCATAACCACGGAAGGACGAATTCCCCACGATTCCCACAATCGGGCCAGGGCATATTCCACTGAGAAAATCGCAGGCTGGGTATAACGTGCCTCATGGATGCGTTCATCCCCTTCATGGCTGTTGTACAGGATATCCAGCAGCGACACATCATCGGTATGGGGTCTCAGCAGTTCGTCACACTTATCCAGCGTCTCCCTGAAGACCGGCTCATTCTCATACAGATCCCATCCCATTTTCGGATACTGGGATCCCTGGCCGGTAAACAGAAAAACAATTTTCGGATTCAGGCTGCGGGACGCACGATCCGTTTCCTGATTCAACAGTTTTTCTCTGATTTCTTCCTTGGAGATGCCGAGTACACATACGCGATGAGGAAAATGGCTTCTCCCCGAGCCCGCGGTGTGGCAGATATCAGCAAGCGATATGCGGGAATCCTTTTCGACCGATGCAAGATAGTCCGCATAGCTTGTGGCAAGAGCGTCGAGCGCGGCCTCGCTTTTTGCGGAGATGGGTAACATAAACAGCGGACGCTCGGCTTGGGCAAGGTCTTCCGAGGATTCGGAAATTTCGGAAGGCTCTTCTATGATAATATGAGCATTTGTCCCTGAAAACCCAAAACCGCTGACACCGGCAATTCTTCTGTTCTCTGTCCACGGGGTCAGCTCCCCGGGAACAGCCAGCGGAAAATCATCCCAGGGGATTTCAGGGTTCGGTGTCCGAAAATGCGGCTGGGGCGGAATCTTTCCGTGGTTGATCGCAAGCACGGTTTTGATAATGCTCGCCATTCCGGCCGCGGATTCCAGATGACCGATATTGGCTTTGACTGATCCCACAAAAATCGGATTTTCCTTATCCCGATTCTTTCCGCAGGTCCTGCCGATGGCATCCATTTCCACGGGGTCTCCCAGCGGTGTCCCTGAACCGTGCGCTTCAATGTAACTGACAGCACCGGGAGAAATTCCCGCCTGCCCAGTCGCTTTTTCAATAACTTCCTGCTGGGACTTTCCGTTGGGCGCAGTCAGCCCGTTACTTCGGCCATCCTGGTTGATCGCACTTCCCCGGATCAGGGCGAGGATCGGATCATCATTTTGCAGTGCGTCCGAAAGCCGTTTTAAGACGATAACACCGCACCCCTCCCCTCTGGAAAGACCATCCGCCAAAGCGTCAAACGCCTTGCAGCGGCCGTCGGGGGAAAGTGCGTTCAGCTTGCAGAATCCCACATTAACCTCCGGCGTGAGAATCAGGTTCACGCCGCCTGCAAGGGCCATGTCGCATTCGCCGTTTCTGAGGCTCTGACATGCCAGATGCACGGATACCAGTGACGATGAGCATGCGGTGTCCAGTGAGATGTTCGGTCCTTTCAAACCGTACATGTACGAGATGCGGCCGCCGGCGGTGCTGAAAGACATGCCGGTAACAGAGTAGGCGTCTATTTTTGTCAGATCCCCTGAGAAGAGATGCGCTTTGGCATAGTCGGAGTTCAGTATGCCGACAAACACACCGGTGTTGCTCCCTTTCAGAGACGAGACAGGAATGCCCGCATTCTCCAGGGCCTCCCAGCTCACTTCCAGCAGGAGACGCTGCTGGGGGTCCAAGCTTTTCAGTTCTTTGGGGGAAATCCCGAAGAAATGACCGTCAAAACCCTCCAAGCCGTCAATGAACCCGCCCATCCTGGTGTACATCTTGCCCGGAGCATCAGGATCAGGATCATAATACAGATCCGCATCCCAGCGATCCCGCGGGACCTCGCTGATGGCGTCAACCCCGTTTTCCAGCAGTTTCCAGAACGCCTCCGGAGTGTTTGCGCCCCCGGGAAAACGGCATCCCATGCCGATAACGGCAATCGGTTCGGTCCTTGCGCGTTCCGTTTCGTCGAGCCTGGACTGCAATTCCTCCAGCCTGAGCATGGCTTTTTTCATCAAAAAACGATAATCTGGACCATTCGCCTTTTTTTCTGTCATAGCTGTATCCTTGAAAATTTGAAATTTGCTGATCGCAACGGAGGTCCGGCCGGATATCCGTTTCATCCTCTTATCCGCTGTCATATTCCCGGTTCGTGAACAGACGGACAAATTCGTTTCATCCTCTTATCCGCTGTCATTCCGGGGTCCGGGAAGAATATGACAGCGGATTTCAGGATTAACCGGATATCCGGCTCTTATCCGGCAGCATCCTCAAATATGACATCCACAATGCCGCAGAGAATCACGGAAACCGCGGAGATTCGGAAGGGACTCCGCGGCCCTCCGTGTCTTCTCTGCGGCCTCTGAGTTTATAAAACGGATATCTGCCGTTTCCGTCATCATCGCCGTTGCAAGCGGCATCGGACAGTTCAGGCAGCCTCTTTCATGCTGTCAAGCTTTTCCAGTTTCTCCCTCAGTTTTGCTATTTCCTGTTCTGCCAGATCTTTTGACAGAAGCCCCTTATCCGAAAGGTCCTGATAGGTTTTAATTTCACCTTCAATTCTTCCTTCCTTTCTTCCCTCCTTTCTTCCTTCCTCTTTCACTTCCTGCTCTATCATTTCGCGGGCATATTCAAAAATTTTCAACATTTTTATCTCCTCCCATAATTTTTGAAAGGTTGGTTTGTCGATCTCCTTGTTAGCCATAATCAGTGTTGCGGCCACAAGCAGAACCGGCATTTTACCCCGTTTGTACAGATCAATTTCAAACTGGATCACTTCTCTGACAAACTCTGTTCTCTCATCACTGCCGTACAGGGGAAGAAACACAAGCTCGATCAGGGCGGATGTGTCTCCCGCGTTCAGGGCCTCCCGGATTTCCTCAAAACGCCTGGGACCGTCCCGCTCTGTCAGGTCAACGATTGTCGGGGCATATTTTCCGCTCGGTGTCCGTATCTCCCTTCTGCCGGTGTACGGCGTGCCCGAGACCAGGATAATGTCCGTGACATTGTCCTTCCATTCCCTGGCGACCGAGAGATGCTGGGAACCGAACCGGTAGAGATCATCCTCGCTCATGTCGCGCTGCTCCTCCACATGATATCCCTTTCCGCCGGCATCCTCAAATATGACATCCACAATGCCGGCACTGACCGAAATCTCCACCGGCTTGTAGGAACAGACCCTTCGGATTTTGCCGGTTCTGATTCCCAGAACATCGAGTGTCTGTCCCCTGAACGCCTCCGAGAGCCAGTTGAGAACAAAATCGTAGTTATGAAAATACGCCATGCCGTCGTGGGGAACCTGCCTGAATATCAGATCTCCGTTTTCAAAAAACGCTGTCTCCCACCGTCTGAAAACTTCGGGCCTAATCCGGTATTCGTCACAGATGGCTGACACCGGTTTTTTTCCGATGAAGTGCTGTTTCAGTATTTCGGCTTTTTCTTTTGGTGAATAGTTTTTGGGCATATGTCACTTTTCAGACCTTTCTTTCCGGGCTTTTATAACACCTTTCGTTCATGTTCACATTCAAATATCAAATTCCGCAACCATCTGTTTCTTTATGTCATCAGATTCTTTCCGCCTCTCCTCATACTCTTTTTTCTCCTCACGGGACAGCATCTCAATATCGCACAATTTCACCCCGGAACTCATGCCGGAGGCGATTCGCCGGATGTGTCCGGCGATTCTCCTTATATGACCCTCTGTGTGAACATTGCCGTTGTAGCTGAACAGGAAATGTATCCGTGTTCCGGGGGTCACGATGACATTCAGATCATAATGGGCCTGCTCGAACATCCTGACGCTGCCGATCCCCCCGGAAATCTTTTCAAGCTCCTCATGAATTTCCCTGTCAAAAGGATAATTCTCAAAGTCGAGGATGTGGTCTGTCAGTTGGTTTTTAAGCAGGGAATCCGCCTGGATGTCGGCCAGGGGGCAATGATGGTGTCTTGCGCTTTCAAGCCCGTCTTTCCAGATTCTCCCGAGCAGATCGCCAGCGGTCTCATCAGGATTCATCCTGATTCGGAGAGGAACCGTGTTGATGAACAGTCCCACCATCCGATCAATCCCTCTGACAGCCGCCGGACGTCCGGATACCACGATTCCGAACACAACATCATTGGTGTCATTATATCTGCCCAGCAATATTCCCCATGCGGCCTGGATCACCGTGTTTAAGGTGGTCTGAGCCGCGGCCGAGAGCCTGTTCACGCGGGCTGTGATCTCCTCGTCAAGTTCAAAAGACAGGGTTCTGCTCTCATAGCCGGGGAGGCGATTCCGATGATGACCGTGTTCCGGTGTCGCGAGCCTGTTGTAGTCTTTCAGATACGTTTTCCAATATGCCCTCGCCTCTTCCGGATCCAGGGATTGCAGCCACAGAACATAATTTCTGTAAGGCACGGTCCGGGGCAGGTCCGGCGTTTCTCCTTTTTTGAACGCATTGTATATTCGGAAAAATTCTTTCAGCATGATGGCATTGCTCCAGCCGTCAAGCAGAATGTGATGGATGCTGTAAATGAATTCAAATAAAGATTCATCCAGCCGGATCAGACTAATCCGAATCAGAACATCCTTCCCGAGATCAAAGGAACGATTTCTGTCCTTTAATCTGAATTGCTCAACATAGGCTTCATGCTCTGATTCCGGAATGGTTCTGATATCTTCATAACAAAAGGGGATTTCTCTCTGTTTTAAGATAAGTTGCAGCGGTTCAGAGACATTTTTCACCACAAATAGCGACCGGAGAGACTCATGCCGCGTTAAAAGCTCGTTCCAGCTATCTTCAAAAATGTGCGGCTCTGTGTTTTTATGAATCCGCATTGAATATTGCGAAAAATATGTATGGGAGTCCTTTTCATATAAGGCATGAAACAGGATCCCCTGATGCATGGGGGATAGCGGATAAATATCTTCTATTTCCGCTTTGTCCGGCATGCCTGCTTTGATATGATCCAGTTCATCGGGACTTAAGGTTTTGCAAGTCAGGTCAGAAGAGATCACTTCGCCTTTTTTCTTGCTTCGGTCATACTCTGCTGTCAGGGGAAGCCTCCTTTTTTCTCTTTCCTGTTGAACCGGCTTATCATCCGCCTGCCTGACAACACCTGCCAGTTGACAAATATCCGGATAAGCAAAAATATCAGTAAGCTGCATTTTCAAATGTTCTTTTTGCAACCGGGCAGCAATCTGAATGGCTTTGACAGAATCGCCGCCCAGGGCAAAGTAATTGTCATGAATCCCTATCTTCTTTCTTTTCAGCACGTCCCCCCATACGCGTGCGATAGTTTTCTCGAAGGTGTTGCGGGGAGCCTCGTACCCGGATTCTGACAACATCTCTGACTCATCCGGTCGCGGCAATGCCTTTCTGTCTATCTTTCCGTTCGGTGTCAGCTCAAATTGAGGGAGAGGTACAAAATGTGCCGGCACCATGTAATCCGGCAATTTCTCATTAAGATGCTTTCTCAGCTCATAAATATCCGCTTTCTTCCCCTCCTGAGACACAAAATATGCCACAAGGCGCTGATCCCCCGGATCATCTTCCCGGACCACCGCAACCGCCTCCCTGACGGATGAATGACGGTTGAGCAGCACCTCGATCTCACCCAGCTCAATACGGAAACCGCGAATCTTTACCTGGTGATCGATACGGCCCAAACATTCCATATTTCCATCCGGCAAATATCGCGCCATATCGCCGGTATTGTATATCCTGCTTTTGGGATCATCATCGAACGGATCGGGAATGAACTTCTCCACTGTCAGTTCAGGCCGATTCAAATAACCAGGAGAGACTCCGTCACCGCCGATGTGCAATTCCCCTGCAACACCGATGGGAACAGGCTGCAGCCGGGAATCGAGTATGTATATGGACGTGTTGTCTATGGGATATCCTATGGATATCCCTTCTTTTTTGCGGATATGCTTCAGTGTTGACCATATTGTGGTTTCAGTGGGACCGTACATATTCCACAAAGCGTCTGTCTTTTTCAGAAGTATTTCAGCAAGATACTGAGGCAGAGCCTCGCCTCCGCAAAGGGCCTTCAATTTCAAATCTCCTTCCCATCCTGATTCTTCAAGAATTTTCCATGTGACAGGCGTAGCCTGCATCACGGTAACATTGCAACTTAAAAGCAGATTCTGAAGTGTTATGCCGTCCATGGAAGCCTCTCGGCCTGCGATTGCAAGCACACCTCCTGAATACAGGGGAAGAAAAAATTCCAGAACAGAAATATCAAAAGAGATGGTGGTTACCGACAGGAGTCTGTCTTCGGCAGAAAAACCCGGCTTTTTTTGCATGGAATTTAAAAAATTGACCGCATTGCTGTGAAGAATCTGAACGCCCTTGGGCCTTCCGGTGGAGCCGGATGTGAACATAACATAGGCTCTGTTTCCAGAATTCACGGAAGTGTCAGGATTTCTTTCCGCATAATCATTCAGATCGGTTCTGATTTTATCAACACATACTGTTTTAACACCATTTTTTTTAACCAGTCTTTCAAGAGAACTCTGAGTCAATATGACATCTGCTTCGCTCTCCTCAGTCATAATACTTAGGCGTTCGCTGGGAAACAGGGGATCCAGGGGAACATAGGCACCCCCTGCTTTCAAAATACCCAGAATGCCCATTATCATATCAGCAGACCGCTCAATGCATATTCCCACAAGAACCTCGGGTCCCACTCCGAGAGACTGCAAATAATGCGCCAGTTGATTCGACTTCGCATTAAGCGTTTTATACGTCAGTTGCTCATCTTCAAAAACAACCGCCACAGAATCCGGCGTTTTTTCAGCCTGCTCTTCAAACAACTGGTGAATGCATTTATCTTTTGGATAGTCGGCTTTTGTATCATTCCATTCCACAAACAGCTTACGCTTCTCTGATGCCGGCAAAAAATCCATGCTGTGCAGATATGTCTCCGGGTCGGCGAGTACCGCCTTTAAGATATTTTCATAATACTCCGGAAATCTTTCAACCGTCTCATTTCTGAAGAGTTTTGTGTTGTACTCAAACCTCAGGCTGACATCTTCTTCCGCCAAGATTGCTTCCAGAGTAAGATCGAAAATGGACGTGTTCGGATTAAAATCATAGGGGGTACATGTCAAATTTTCGATTTCAACAACTCTGTCATCCGCATTTTCATAAATGAACATCGTATCAAAAAGGGGATTGCGACTGATATCTCTCTTCACATCCAATTTTTCTATCAGCTCTTGCAGAGGATAGCTGTGATGATTATAAGATGTTGATAAATTCTCTTTTACCACTTTTGTCAAATCGGAAAAACGCTCATCTCCCCGGATCCGAATCCTGATCGGCAGGGTCTTGACAAACATGCCCACGGTTGTTTCGAAATTTTCAACATCCCTGCCGCCCACAGGAATGCCGATAACGATATCATTCTGGTTTGTCAGCCGATACAGAAGGGCATGGTAGGCTCCGAACAGAAGCATGAAAAAAGAGACATTCAAATTTTTTGCCTCTTCTTTCAAGGCTTTTGCAAGGTGCTTTCCAAGTTTGAAATAAACATTTTGCCCTTCAAAATTCTGAACGGGGGGTCTGGGATAATCCGTGGGCAGATTCAGCACAGGTATTTCATCCCCCAACTGATCAAGCCAAAATTTTTCATCTGCCTTAACCGCATGGGAACGCAGGTATTCCTGTTCCCAAAGCACATAATCCCGATACTGTCTCTTCGGCGGCAGCAGAGTTTCCCCTCTGTACAGTTCCATAAATTCCTGAAACAGAAGATTTAAAGAGATGCCGTCGGAAATGATATGATGCGCACTCATCACCAGCAAATGGCGACTGAGTGAAATTTGAACAATCCATACACGCATCAGAGGGGGCTCGGACAGATCAAAAGGCTGAATCAGATCTTTTAAAAATGTTCGGATGTCATCCTCGGATATTTCGTTGCGGATCACACCGAAGTTCACATCAGGCCATATGTTCTGTTGTATTTCATCGCCTTGCATCACAATGCCGGTTCTCAGACTTTCATGTCGCCGAACCAGCACTTTAAAGCAGCTTTCCAGTTTGCGGACATCCGGATTTCCTTCAATAAACACTGCTCCCACCTGTTGATAAGCCACATCGGCATTTTCCAACTGACTCAGAAAGTATAGTCTTTTCTGAGCGGATGATGCAGAAAACAGTATGTTATCTCTCTGTCTCATGTCATCGTCTGTGCGCTGTGAGGGCCCGTTTGAAAAAAAGCCGCCCTGTCTCATCTCTCTGATGCTTTCTTTCACCTTGGCGATAATCGTTTCAACATGTTTGTCGGTAATGGCCGTTGAAAAGAAGCATATCCGTCGTTCCCATGTATAAACGCCTTTTTCCAGCAAAAGATAAAACAGAAGGTCCATTTCTATGGGATCGAGCGCCAGGCTGTATTTTCCAAAAGACTCGAACCGGAATACCGAACCAAAATAATTGATCTTTATAGGAACATTCTCTTTTTCAAAAAACTCGTTGAGCCGCTTTGCAAAATATGCGGTGTGGCGATTGACCGCCTCCTGAAGCGCGGGACCATGCGCTTTCATATGCAGCAGCGCCGCCTTGGCAGCAGCCATTGCCAATGGATGTTTGCAAAAGGTGCCGGCAAAGACAGTCGGTTTGGTTTGCGGGTATGAATCATCGCCGAACTGCCATATGCCGCCGTCAACAACGTCCATGAACCTTGCTTTTCCCGATACAATTCCCATGGGCATACCGCCGCTCACAATTTTGCCATAGGTTACAATGTCGGCTTTTATATCGAACCATGCCTGGCAGCCGCCCGGATGAATGCGGAAACCGGTGAGAACTTCATCGAAAATAAGTGCTGTTCCGGTATCTTCTGTGATTTTTCTCAGCTTTTGCAAAAAAGCTTTCGGCTGAAATCCGGGTCTTCTGCTTTGCACCGGTTCCACAAGGACTGCCGCCAGTTCATCTGATTTTGCATATTTTTCAATCGTGTTCAAAGAGGCTTCCGTGCCATAGTCAAGCACAATCAAATCTCTGACCATGTCCGGAGTGGTTCCGGGAGATGTGGGAAAAGTGAGGCCGTTTTCATCCGACTCGGCCATGACACCATCGAATGTGCCATGATAGGAGCCGGAAAAAAGCACTATTTTCCGGCGTCGGGTAACTGTTCTTGCAATGCGTAGGGAAACCATTACAGCTTCAGAACCTGTATTGCAAAAGGCGACTCGTTCGACACCGGTGAGCTCGCAAATAAGCTGGGCCACTTCACCGGATGTGTCGGCCTGGGGGCCCAGTTCGAAGCCTTTTTCCATCTGCCGGGAAATGGCATCTGTGATAAAAGGGGCTTTGTTTCCGAAAAAGCTTACACCGTATCCCATTCCCATGTCAATATATTCGTTTCCGTCCACATCCCATATAAACGCGCCTTCCGAGCGATCATGAACAACGGGAAAAAGTATCTCTTTCAAAGAGATTTTGAAATTCAGGGAAGCAATCCAGTCGGACAGAAACGGACGAAAGTTTTGTGCGTAAGCTTTGGATTTCTTTCTTGTCCGACTGTATCTGGTTATAAATTCTTTTATGAAAAGTGTTTGCCTTTCGCTCAGATTGTCATGTTCGAACTTCATGGACCTGAAATTCGCCTGTTTTTTTTCAATCGCTTCATCTTCTTCCCGATCTGTTGCAAAAGCTTTGCTTTTTTCTGGAAAAGAGATATCTTCGGAAAAATCAGCGGGGTATCTCTTCTTACCCAGAAATTCCAGTTGCTTTGCCATCAGTTCCAGTTGCTTTTCCACGATAGCCTCATGCATCGGCTTTTCAGCAGTTTGCAGGCTATCTGTCTTCATATCCGTTCTTTCGCGGATGTCCCCGGTCTCTTCCGGAAGTTGTTTTTTTATAAAATCAGAGAGCTTGTTCAGCGTGTCGGTATGTGTGAAAAAGCGGCTCATTTCCAGTTCTATTCCAAAAGTCTGAAGAATGCCTCCTCGCAGGCGGGCAAGCATTAAAGAATCCAAGCCAAGCTGTAGAAAGCTTGTGTCCATATCCGCTTTATCCGGACGAATTTCAGAAATCTTATACATCAGCGATAAAAGCTTGGAAAGAATACTACTTTCATGGTTTTTAGTATGCTTCATATCAGATATGCTTTTGGCTTTTTGTGGTGTCAGCCCCATATCCACATCCACATCCGTATCCCTGACGATAATATCTTCTTTTTCAAAAACCGGCGGCATCCAGTAACTCTCCCGCTGAAACGGATAATTCGGCAGCACAACTTTTTTGCACGGATGGGGCTTATCAAAAGCCTCCCAGTCCACATCCATCCCATGAACATACAACTGGCCCAGCGTGTGAAGCATCGGTGTCCGGTCATCATAGCCGTCCGGTCGTCCGGGACGCATGTTAAACATGGCATTGTTGACGCCGAGCGTGGGAAGCCAGACGCCTTTGTTATGCGGAACGCACTGCATCCCCAGACTGATCAGGGTGGACGTGGTTCCGATTTCCAGGAAAATCTCATAACCGGCCGCATCCAGCCACCGCATCGCGTCGTAAAACTTCACCTCCTCCCGGATATGCCGCCGCCAGTATTCCGGGGAGACGATCTCCTGGCCGGCCGGCTTGCCGCTGATGTTGGAGATCAGCGGGATGGCCGGAGATGAGAACCGAATCTCCGAAGCCACGTCATGCAGGGCGTCCTGTACGGGTTCCATCATCACGGAGTGGACCGCATGGGAAATCTGCATGAACCGGGCGGGGATATCCTCGTCCGCAAATATCTCCATCATCTCTTCGATGGCTGAACGGTCCCCTGAGATCAGAATATTCTCCGGCGCGTTGACCGCGGCAAGGGAGACCCGGTCGTTGTAATCTCCGAGTATCCGGGAGACTGTCTCCTTTTTTGCGATGACAGCCGCCATCGCGCCGCTTTCAGGCAGCGACTGTATCAGGCGTCCCCGGTTTGCAATCAGTCTGAGCCCGTCTTCCAGGCCATAGACGCCTGCGACACATGCGGCCGCATATTCACCGATGCTGTGTCCCATAACCACGGAAGGACGAATTCCCCACGATTCCCACAACCGGGCCAGGGCATATTCCACTGAGAAAATCGCAGGCTGGGTATAACGCGCCTCATGGATGCGCCCGTCCTCCTCATCGCTGTTGTACAGGATATCCAGCAGGGACACATCATCGGTATGGGGTCTCAGCAGTTCGTCACACTTATCCAGCGTTTCTCTGAAGACTGGCTCATTCTCATAAAGGTCCCATCCCATTTTCGGATACTGGGATCCCTGGCCTGTAAACAGAAAAACAATTTTCGGATTCAGGCTGCGGGACGCACGATCCGTTTCCTGATTCAACAGTTTTTCCCTGATTTCTTCCTTGGAGATGCCGAGTACACATACGCGATGAGGAAAATGGCTTCTCCCCGAGCCCGCGGTGTGGCAGATATCAGCAAGTGATATGCGGGAATCCTTTTCGACCAATGCAAGATAGTCCGCATAGCTTGTGACAAGGGCGTCGAGCGCGGCCTCGCTTTTTGCGGAGAGGGGCAGTATATGCAGAGGAGGCTCTGATTGCTGATTGCCGATTTCCGCCTGCGCAGGAGCTTCTTCTATGACAATATGGGCATTGGTTCCTGAAAACCCGAAAGAGCTGACACCGGCGATCTTTGTTTCTCCGGGCCAGGGCGTTAATTCCCTGAGAACTGCAACAGGAAAATCATCCCAGGGAATCTCGGGATTCGGCACATTGAAATGGGGCTGGGGCGGAATTTTTTTGTTCTTCAACGCAAGCACGGTCTTGATTATGCTGGCCATACTCGCGGCCGATTCGAGATGAGCGATATTGGCCTTGACCGAGCCTACGAAAAGAGGGTTGCCATGCTTCCGACTCTTCCCATAAGTGGTGCCGATGGCATTCATTTCTATGGGATCGCCCAGGGGAGTTCCGGTGCCGTGGGCCTCGACATAACCGACTGCCTCAGGAGAAACACCTGCCTGCTCCAGTGCCCTGGTGATTACTTTCTGCTGGGAGAGCCCGCTGGGCGCTGTCAGCCCGTTGCTCATTCCGTCCTGATTCACCGCGCTGCCTCTGATTACGGCAAGCACCGGATCACGGGCTTTCAGTGCGTCGGAAAGACGTCTGAGAACGATTACGCCGCAGCCTTCTCCCCTGGAAAGGCCGTCTGCCGATGCGTCAAAGGCTTTACAACGGCCATCCGGGGAAAGCGCTTTCATCTTGCAGAATGCCATCTGAACTTCGGGAGTGAGGATCAGGTTGACCCCGCCGGCAAGGGCCATGTCTGATTCGCTATTTATGAGACTCTGACATGCCAGATGGACGGCCACGAGTGACGAGGAACAGGCGGTATCCACAGAAATGTCGGGGCCCTCCAGACCATACTGATACGCGATACGTCCTCCGGCCGTGCTGAATGTGATGCCGGTAAGAGAATATGCGTCGATCTTTGCCATATCCCCCGAGAGCAGGTGGAATTTGGAATAATCGTTGCTCGATATGCCGATGAACACACCGGTGTCGCTCCCTTCCAGGGACAAAACAGGGATGCCCGCGTTCTCAATCGCTTCCCAGGTTACCTCCAATAAGAGTCGCTGCTGAGGATCCATGCTCCGCAATTCTTTGGGAGATATGCCGAAGAAACGAGCATCAAAACCTTGGATGCCGTCAATAAACCCGCCTCTCTTTGTGTACATCCTGCCCGGCGCTTCCGGATCCGGGTCATAATACGCGTCCTTGTCCCACCGGTCCGGCGGAATATCTCTGATTCCATCCCTCCCGTTTTTCAGCAGTTCCCAGAACGCATCCGGCGTATTCGCGGCTCCCGGAAACCGGCATCCCATGCCGATGACGGCAATATCCTCTTTCGCCCGCAGCGCATCGACTTCTGCCTGAAGCGACCTGATCTTGTCAGATGCCTTTTTCAGTATCTGTTTGTATTTTTGCTCGGTGTGATGATCCATTTTTCCTGCTTTCATAGCAAATTCTCTATTTCCGCCAACACATCCTCAATGTGGATATCGGAAAGCAATCAATCCTTGCAGATGTTCGCCTTAACTGAAGAAACAGACCGTTTTTCAGTGAAAAATCTGCTTCCATTTATCCCATCTGTTCAGATATACTGTAAAATCTCTTTTTGAGCAGACAACCTTTTTCTGAAAGAAACGCATATAAAGCATTAGCCTGTCATGCCCTGTCTGGGATCCGACATTATGAGACTGATATTCTTCATTCAATGTATCACGTTGTATGATAACAAAAGATTCCCATCGCTGATTACGCCTGACAGCAAAGATATATGAAAGTTCAGGTGAAACAGGAAACATTAGTTGGCGCAGGGGGACAGAGAACTGCGCACTGTATCCGTTCCGAATCTCTTTTGCCGAGCCTGTTTTGACTTGAATCCTCGACAGATTGCCGTCGCTGTCCCTGACAACAAAAATATCATCCCCGACATCAACTTCGGGGACCGCCACATTCCAGCCCCTTGCCAGAAATTCTGACATGACAGCCATCTGTCCCGCTTTTCCAAGATAAAGATTTGTTTTTTTAGACATTTCCATGCTCTGGTTTGAAGATTTCTTCATTATTTAACGGATCAAAAAAAACAAATCCATCCTCTGATTGTTCAAACTGGCTGTCTGAAAAACCGGTAAGCATCATGGCAACATGTTTCCATACACTTTCGGAGAGCATTCCGAAATGTTTCTCCTCATAAGTGTCATAAGATACAAATACGCTTGATACCGGACGGATTCCGGGAAATTTTTCTTTCAGTTTTATCCGGCTTTTCGGATTCAGCCGGAAGGTAAAACCGTCAAGCTGTTTTCCCACATCAATGATCAGATTTTCCATTATTATTCTCTCTTCATAGCAAATTCTCTATTTCCGCCAACACATCCTCTGTGGATGCGGACTCACTTTCGTCATCTGCTGCCTGAATATCGGGTGTGCCGTATTCAAGGACATCTTCCAGCAGATAGGCGGTTATTTTTTCCAGCGTGGGATAGTCAAAGATCACTGAGACCGGCAGGGCCACACCGAGTTCCTTTCTGAGACTGTTCCTCATCTCAACGGACATCAGGGAGTCAAAGCCCTGATCCATGAAAAGTTTCTCCGTCCGAATCTCTTGTCCGGCGACCCGGGATGCCATGTCCCGAATATGAGAGAGCAGCATCTCGTATCTCTGTTCATGGGGAGAATGTCGCAGCCAACTGAGAATGTCCGGGACGCTTTCCTCTGTCTGCACGGTCCTCTGCCTGAAATCATTATAAAACGGCGATGTCAGATGATCGAGAAGGACGGGCCAGTTAATGGGGCTGACCACAATTTGGGTCGGGGCTTGTGAGAAGAGACGCTCTGTTATCTCCAGCCCATGCTCCGTCGTGATGCCTCCCAAACCTCTTTTCCGCACTTCATCCTCCGCGCTGATCCTCGCGGCGATCCCGGTCTCGGACCATAGCCCCCAGTTGATGCTCAGGGCCGGAAGCCCTTTTGATCTGCGATGAAAGGCCAGTCCGTCGAGAAAGGCGTTCGCCGCGGCATGGTTCGCCTGGGCGGGTGTCCCCAGAATTGAGGCCACGGAGGAGAACATGATGAAGAAGTCGAGTTCCATGTCCCGGGTGAGACAGTGAAGGTTCCACGCGCCCCTCGCCTTCGGGGCCAGGACCTCCTGAAATCGCTCCCATGTCTGCCTGGGCAGGGTGGCGTCTCTCAGCACGCCTGCCGCGTGGATAATACCGCGAAGTTCCGGCATGGAGTCTTTTGTTTCATTTAACAGACCAGCGACCTGTTCCGGATCGGAGACATCCGTCCGCACCACCCGTACCCGGGCACCCATCTCTCTCAGTTCCGCCAGCCACTCCCGAACCTCGTCATTTTCGCCACTGCGACTCGCCAGAACGAAGTGGGAGGCTCCCTTTTCAACCATTCGACGGGCGGTTGCCAGTCCCAGCCCCCCGAGTCCGCCGGTAATCAGATAGGTGGCATCGCTTCTCAGCGGGGCAGCATCCTCATACGGTGGAAGCGGATCACATCGTTTCAGCCGAGGAACAAGGCGTGAGTTGTTCCGATAGGCCACCTGACATTCATCCGTACTGTGCCGGATCTCGTTCAGAAGCTGTTCCGCCTCCTCAGACTGAGGATTCGGGGCCAAATCCACCCGGACGCATCTCATATCGGGATACTCTGTCGCAAACGATGTTCCCATTCCCCACAGGGCGGACTGGGCAACTCCGGGTACGTCCGGCGGGTCCCCTGCCGGCTGAGCCCCGCGAGTCACCAGCCACAGATCGGGCGGAAGAGAGAAGCTCGTCCCGATCACTTCCCGGACAAGATTCAGTACCCCATGTCCCCCCGGCCACACGGGCTGATCCGGATCGGGCCGGGCATCCGACAGGGAATCATCCAAGCTCCACAGATGGACAATCTTCCGCAAGGGAAATTTCTCCGCCGACAATTCGTCGAACAGTCGTTTGAAATCATCAGGACTGTCGGGACTGATCCTGAATGCCCCATCGCCCAAGCGTTCATAAGCTTTCCCGGAGAAGATCAGACAAGGGACCGCCGGCGGGTGCAATAATTCGCCCAGCCGCTCCCCGGTTCCCTTCGCGTCGGCCATAATCAGCCAGCCTTCATCGGCAGGCACCTCCGCGTCGGCAACATCCGCGACAGAGAGGAGGATCGCCTGGTGACCGGTCAGTGCCGTGTCTCCGTGCCGTTCTTCGGGAGAGAGGATGACAGGCTCCCCAAATCCGCATTCGGAAAGCAGACCCCGCCATTCCGAGGACGACACCAGGGGATAGGAGGGGCGGATGTCCCGGTCGGAAAATCGCCACCATCCTTCCAGCATGCCGAAGGTGATGTCGAGCCACCGCTCCGGAGCGATTCCCTCCCTGAGTATGAACATTCCTCCGGGGGCCAGCAACCGCCGCACATGTCGCAGCGACTGCCGAAGGTCACGGGTGGCATGGAGGACATTGGCCGCGATGATCAGATCATATCGGCCCGGAGAGAATCCCTGCGCCGAAGGGGAGCGTTCGATGTCCAGGCGATTGTACCGGACAAAGGGATATGCCTCAAATTTCCGCTTTGCCGCGTCCAGGAACATGAGCGAGACATCGGTAAAGTCATATTCTGTCCCATGCGGGGGGAATTCTGAAAGTACATGGAAGGCGGTTCCGCCTGTGCCCGCGCCGATCTCCAGCACCGCCATCTTTTTCCCCTGCCGCATATGATCCCCCAGCATGGTGATCGCTCGCCGGATCATTGCATTCACGCACTTTGCCGACAGGGAGTCCTGATAGTAACGGGCCAGTTGTGTGCCGACAGATTCCGAGAAAAGCAGATGCAGCGGATCCTGCTCTCCCTGCAACACATCTGCCAAGCGGGGGCCGCTCTGGCCGATCAGACTCAGCTCGGATTCGGCAAAGGGATATTGTCTCAGCAAATCCCTGATCTCATCTGCCATCTCGTCGGCCCCGGGAACAACCGGAACCTCCGTCACTTCCCAATCTCTGCCGGCCCGCCTCAGCATGCCCTCTTCCGAAAGAATTTCAAGCATACGGTTCAGCAGGGAGAGATGCCGGCTCACAACCCCCAACCGCTCTGCCATCTCCTCTGTCGAGAATCGCAGGCCGACCTCGGGGAATCCTCCCATTTCATGAAGTGCCCTTGTAACATAGTCCGCGCTCAGGGATTCGATCCGGGCCAGCATTTCGGCGTAAGCGGGCATCGCCAGTCTCTCAATGGCATCATCCAACACGGACATGAGCGGATCGCCGATTTCGGACAGATCAGGGGGATCGGGACGCTTGTCCGTGTCATGGTCTCCGTCATCCGATGCCAGGGGCGATGGACGCCATTCAATTTCGTGGAGCCAGTCCTGCCAGACGGGGATATCCCCTCCCAAATTCTCACGGCTGATCTTTCTCCCCTCAAGTCCCCTGAACGACATGATGATCTGCCCGTTGTCATCAAAGACACGAATGTCTCCCTTCTGAGAATCATCTCCGGAATCGGGTCTCAACTGACAGTGTCCCCGCAGGGGGAAGCGGTTCGGAGGCCGGAAAATGCGGACCTCCTCAATGTGGAAAGGGGCAAAGGTCTCTTCACTCCCCAACTTTGCGGTTGCCAGGAGCATTCCGAAGCCGGCATCGATGAGCCCCGGATGAAACGGGTATTTCTTCCAGTCCGACACTTCCCGGGGCGGACGGATGAGACAGACCGCCTCACCATTCACCCGGCTCACAGATTCAAACCACTGATAGCTCGGGCCCAGATAAAGGTTTCGATGCTGCTGGGCTTCGTAGTATTCCGAAATGTTTATCTCATCCGTGCATCTCTCCTGCAATTCGGAGAACGATATCATGGCCGCGTCATCCGGGTGCGGTTGATGATGAGACACGATTCCAGTGGCGTGAAGGGTGTGTCTCTCTTCGTCATCCTCATAGAAGCTGATGAGCTTGAAAGAAGCCTTGTCAGAGCCTTCAGGGTCAGAGCCTTCAGGATCAGCGATTTCAGGGGTAACTGCCAGATGGACCATGCGGTGTTCCCCATCCGGAATGACCAACGGCTGTGGGAACACCACGTCCTCCAGCACACATCCTCCGGTTCCGAAAATCAGGGGCACGGCACCCGAAATCATCGAGATGTAACATGCGCCCGCGACCACCACCTGACCGTAAATCCGATGGTCCTTCAGAAAGGGGATGGATTTCGTGTCGAACCGTCTCTCGAACAATGTCTCTCTGAGCAGGGGCGACGTGATCTTCCGGTCTATCAGGGGATGGATTCCCTCCCCCCTTGTCAGGAATCGCTCCTTCCTGTTGATCGAGTAACGGTTCCGTTGAAATGGATATGTGGGCAGCGTCACACGCTGACAAGGATGTTCCCGGTCAAATCCTTTCCAGTCGATCTCCGCCCCCTGTTCATACAATTTTGAGAGATTGCCGAGCATGCTCTCCCAGTCTCCCTTTCCCTTCCGCAGGGAGAACATCCAGAGACTCTCATCTTCGAGATGCGGGAGAGACCGCCTTCCCAGACCGGTCAGCGTCGGGGTCGCACCGATCTCCAGAAACACCCGGTGTCCGGCCTGGGCCAGCGTGTCCATGGAATCACGGAATCGTACGCACTCCCGGATATGCCGTGTCCAATATTCCGCGGCGGTCAGATCATCCCCCTCGGCCTGCCTCCCGGTCACATTGCAGAC
The DNA here is from genome assembly GCA_030378035.1 of Desulfobacterales bacterium HSG2. GTDB lineage: Bacteria > Desulfobacterota > Desulfobacteria > Desulfobacterales > 4be13 > JAUCGI01. Next base: position 7,119 of record JAUCGI010000001.1, on the reverse strand, counting down.
CACGGGCAGTTCCGGCTCCGTGTATGAGACTTCCTCCGCGATCTTTCTGAAATCGTCCAGAATCACCTCGGTCATGGGGGAATGAAACGCATGGGAGACTTGCAACAGACGGGCTTTGATATCTTCTGATTCAAGCTGTGACAGAATATTCCTGACAGATGTCTCCTCACCGGAGATGACCACGCTTCGGGGAGCATTCACCGCGGCCACGGAGACCCGGTCCGCAACGTCCCCGACGGCCTGGCGGACGGTCTCCTCATCCGCGGACACGGATGCCATCAGTCCGTTCCCCGGCATGGCATCCATGAGACGAGCCCGTGCGGCCACCAGTCGGACCGCGTCCTCAAGGCTGAAGACCCCCGCTGTGTATGCGGCCAGATATTCCCCGACACTGTGTCCGAGCGCGGCCGAGGGCCGGACTCCCCACGACCGCCACAGCGCCAGCAACGCATATTCGATGGCAAACAGGGAGGTCTGAGTGTTGAGGGTCTGATTCACCAGTCTTTCAGCATCCTCATGTTCATAAAGCAGACGGACGACGGAAATGTTCGTGTGATGTCCGAAGAGTTCGTCGCACTGATCCATCGCGTCCCTGAAAACCGGGGCCGTGTCATATAATTCCCTTCCCATTCCCGCGTATTGGGAACCTTGGCCGGTGAACAGGAAAACAGCTTGTTGCGGGTTGCGGGTTGCGGGTTGCGGGTTGCGGGTTGCGGAGAGTCGTTCCCTGATTTCGTCACCTGACTTTCCGCAAACAGAGACGCGATGATCAAAATGCGTCCTTCCGGCGTTGGCGGTATGACATATGTCTTCAATCGGCTCTTCCGCGACACTGAGATAATCCATATAATGAGCGGTGAGATCGTCCAGCGCATCCCCGGTTTTCGCGGAAATGTTCAGGATGTGGAGAGGACGGGGACGGCTGACTGACGACTCTCTGACATCTGACGTCCGAGCAGGTGCCTCCTCCATCAGCATATGGGCGTTGATTCCGCTGAATCCGAACGAATTGACGCCGGCGATTCTGGGAGTGTCGCCCCTCCGCCAGGGGGTCGGCTCCGTCGGCACCCGGATCGGCAGGTCATTCCATGAGATGTGGGGGTTCGGAGTACGGAAACGGATCTGTGGGGGGATCATCTCATGATTCAGGGCGAGGATGGTCTTGATCACGCCCGCGATCCCCGCCGCTCCTTCAAGATGCCCGATGTTCGCCTTGAGGGATCCGATGTTCAGCAGTTCCTCTCTCCCCCGGTGAACCTCGCCGATGGCGTTGCATTCGATCGGATCCCCTAGCGGTGTGCCTGTCCCGTGTGCTTCCAGATAGCCGACCTGATCTGGCGAAAGTCCGGCATTCTCCAGCGCGCCGCGCATGACCTCCTGCAAGGCGATCCCGTTGGGGGCGGTGAAGCTGCTGGCTGTCCCGCCGTGGTTGACCGCGGAGCCTCTGATCAGGGCAAGCACCCGGTCCCTGTCCGAGAGGGCGTCGGAGAGCCGTTTCAACACCAGCATGCCGCATCCCTCTCCCCGGCCATAGCCGTTCGCCGACGCGTCAAAGGGCTTGGAGATGCCGTCCGGGGATATGGCTCCAAGTTTTGAGAAATAGACAAACAGGTTCGGCATACCCATGAAGTTGACACCGCCGGCCAGTGCGATCTCCGCCTCATGACCTCTCAGACCCTGACAGGCCAAGTGGAGCGCTACCAAGGATGAGGAGCATGCGGTGTCCACGGGAAAGTTCGGACCGTGCAGGTCGAACAAGTAGGAGATGCGGCCCGACGCGCAGGAGTTGAAAGCTCCCGTGGCCGTGTAGAGGTTGATGTGGCTCAGGTCGCCCGGCCCGAGAAGCGTGCCCTGAAGGTCGGTGGCACAGATCCCCGTATAAACCCCCGTCCGGCTCCTTCTGAGTGTGTGCGGCGGAATACCGGCATGTTCAAGGGCCTCCCAGGCGATCTCGGTCACCAGGCGGTGCTGGGGATCCAGGGATCTGGCATCCTTCGGGGAGATTCCGAAGAACCCCGCATCAAACTCGGCCATGTCATAATCGGAAAGGAATCCCGCCCGGCGGGTGATCATCTTTCCGAGAGCATCCGGATCCGGATCATAATACGCATCGGCATCCCATCGATCATGAGGGATTTCGATCACCGCATCACTGCCATTTATAAGCAGATCCCAGAAAAGGTTGGGAGTGTTCGCACCTCCCGGGAATCGGCACGCCATTCCCACCACTGCTATGGGCTCGTTTCGGATTTCGGGCATGGAGACCGGTTTCGGACTCCGAATGTCCCTCTTCTCCGGCACGATCAGGGAGATCAGATATTCGGAAAGGGCCTCGATGTTCGGATGGTCGAACGCTATGGTGGCGGAGAGGGGGAGTCCGAGTTCCGATTCCAGAAGATTCCTCAGACGGACGGCCGTGAGGGATGTCAGCCCCATATCGAGGAATCCCTGCTGGTCATCCGCCGGAGATATCTCATCCGCTGATACCCGGCGAATTCCCTCCCTGACAAATGAGCCTAAGATGCGTGGCCGGTCTGCCGGGGATGCCGCTCTCACGGTTTCGGCAAGACTGCCCTGCTTTTCGGAACATTCCGCCCTGATCTGCTCCAGATGGGACTCGAACAGCCCGCGATCCGCTTCCCTCAGATTCTCTCGCCTTGCGGGGCATCCCGCGGCATGAAGCGCGGCAAGGGATGCAATCAGCTCGTCCTTCTCGTCTTTCCCCCGGCTCAGGGTGTCCGCAATCAGGGCGTCCCTCACCCCATGAGAGCGGAGGGTCTCCTGAATCGCGGGGGAGAGCGCCGGATGGGGGCCGATCTCCACGAATACATCATACCCGTCCTTTACCATCGCTTCGATTCCGTCCGCGAACATGACCGGCTTCCGGATGTGCTGACGCCAGTATTCCGAATCATAGTCTCCGGGTCGGGCGGGTCCTCCACGGACAGATGAGTAAAGCGGGATCAGCGCCTCTGATGGCCGGATGTCGCCCATCTCCATCTGATCTGTCTGAATTTCAAAACTGTGAAACGGGATGTCTATCCTGAGCGCCTTGCAGAAGACCTCATTTTCCGCAAGTGACCCTAAAATCTCCCGCACGGCTTCCTCATCGCCGGAGATCACCGCTGCCCGGGGACCGTTGACCGCGGCCACGGCCACCCGGTCCTCGTAAGGTCTTAGGACATCCGCGGTCTGCTCCGGGGAGAGGCTGACATGGGCCATGAGGCCGCCGGGACTGATCCGCTCCATGAGCTGGCAGTGGCCCAGAAGGGCCTCGAAGGTCTGTTCCAGGGAGAGCACCCCAGCGGTGTGGGCGGCCGCGAACTCGCCGGTGCTGTGCCCGATGATGCCGTCCGGAGCGATCCCCCAGGATCTCAGCAGCGCGGCAAGTCCGAGATGGAGGGTCAGCATACACGGGTTGGCCACCACGGATTTGTCTAACTGGGATGACCCGCCGAAAAGCGCCTTCTTCACCGACATTCCTGCAAGGTCTCGGAAGATCGTGTCGCACTGTTCCACGGTTTCCCGGAACACTTCCTCTCCCAGCAGCCCCTTCCCCATGTTCTCCCACTGAGCGCCGATGCCGGAGAAAACGAAGGCGGTCTTTCTCTGTTTCTGTTGCGGTTTTTCCTTGTCCGGGAAGACCTCCCTTATCTGTGAGGGCCTCTCCCTCTCCGGGGAGACTTCCGCATGTAGCTGTTTCCCCCCGGGCTTCCGGGCGCTGATCACCGAGTAGTATCCGAATGTGGAGGTGACGGTCACATCTCGGAACCCGGCGTGTGAGAGGATGCCGGCCAGATCCTCCCGCGTGAACTGCTGGGCAGAGAAGTCCATGAGCATGTACAGGTCAAAACAGGCAGCGGACAGGGGGCCGGTCCTGTCGGCGTCTAACAGCATTTCGTGGAGGAATATCCGTCCTCCCGGTTCCAATACCCGGAATGCGGACGCGGCGAGCTTCTCACACTGCCCGGGAGGCCAGTCGTGGAAGATGTTGCTGAAAAGCAGGCCGTCATACCTCTCCGGCAACGGATCTTTGAAGAAGTTTCCCGGGTGGATGCGGATGCTCTCCCCCACTCCCGCGTCCCGGAGATAGGTTTCCGCCACCTGGCTCACGGCAGGCAGGTCGAATATCCCGGCCCGCCGTTCCGGATATCGTCTCACAAAAGCGGCACCGAAGCATCCGGATCCGCCGCCCACGTCCAAGAGCCGTGTCACCGGCTCGAACACTCCGCTCTCCATCGCTCCGAGGGCCGGAGCAGAGATCATGCTGTGCATCATGGCCGTGAATTTCCGGGCGGTCTCCCGATCTATGTTGCTCTCCTCCCATTGCTCGGCCAGCCGTCCGTGCAGGGAGAACGGGTTCCGGTCCTCCTTCACGGCGATGAGAATCGCCTTGTGCTCGCCTCGCTCCCTCGCACTTTTCAACAGCGCGCCCCAATAAAAGGGGCTGTCAGGAAGGAGGTATGCCTCGGACGCGGATGTCAGGGCGAGCCTGTCCGTCTCCCTTCTCATCAGGCCCAGACCTGCCAGCACACCGGACAGGGCCTCCGCGGCCCGGACGCTCATGCCCGACATCCCTGCCAGCTCCGCGGTCGTAAGGCTTCTTCCTTTCAGATTTCGGAAAAATCCGATCTCATCGCCCACAGTCACCGCTGCCAGTTGGTACATGGACAGCCACACGTCCCACATCACTTTGTCGTCACCAGACGGAATCTGAGATAAATCCATTGTTCAGCATCTCCCTGTTTAAACTTGAAACTGTTGAAGTTGACCATCCCGTAAACTTGAACATAACTTACGAGCACGTTCAGGTTTGATTTTCGGGAAGCACATTTTTGTAAACATTGAAACGATTTCGGTTAACACTCTTTTTTCATTTTGGAAATTTAATCAGGGTACATCCTCTCAGGACTGAGAAATTTTATATAGATATCTGAAAGAACATGCCTTGGAACTTTATACGGTTCCAACTTGGCTTGGCCAAAAGCCGCTTCCCGTGTAACATTACCCCTTACAAAAATAACTGTTGTTTCAAAACCAGCCTCTTTAAGAACTGATGAAAGAAACCTTATGCCCATGGAGGGGCCATATTCGTCAACAGATATCAGAGTCACTTTTGTATTTGTCATCTATATTCTCCATAAATTGCTGATTATTATAACATAAATCCGTTACAATCAGAGTTTCTTCTTAAGTTTTGCTATTTCCCGTGCTGCCGGATCTTTTGGCAGAATTCCCTTACCCGAAAGGTCCTGAGAGGTTTTAGTTTCACCTTCGATTCTTCAATGACAAGCCCCGGGACCTTGTCAAAATCCCGGCGGTTGCTTGTTACCAGAATGCCGTTCACAGACGCTTTGCACATCGGAGCTTATCGTACCTGTTTCTCCTTTTCGAGCAGTGGTGTGAACAAAACCATGTATGGACTTTGGCTTTATCCAAGTGTTGTTTTTTACAGGGGATACCGAGGCTTACCGCTTTTTCAAGAGATAATTCCGCATGTTTCCATACAGATCCGAGCCCATCGTCTTCCATCGTGATCCGATGCCTGAAAAAACGTAAGCTATTTTTTTCATGGGTGTCCTCGTTTTCAAGTTTCAAATCTCAAGTTTTTTCGCGAGTGCCTCTGCCATTTCTTCCTCGGACAGTTCTTCAAGCTGATCTTCCAAGATTGTCCGTTGTCTGTTGTCCGTTATCTGTTGTCCGTTGTCTGTTGTCTGTTGTCCGTTGTCCTCTGAAGATATTTTTGTCTCGAGATACTGAACAATTTCATTGAGCGTCGGATAATTGAATATCATGGTGGAAGATAAGGGAATGTTTAACTCCTTGCTCAACTGATTTCTCAGTTCCACGCCCATGAGAGAGTCAAATCCCTGATCCATCAGCTCGACATCCATTTTTGGTGCCTGCTCAGAACCGGATACCCGAATTGCTGCTTTTTGAACAAGATCGGAGAGCATTTTACTCCTTTTTTCCGGCACGGCCTTTTGGAGTGCAATCATAAGGGAAGACTTACGGATAAGGTCTTTCTTTTGTCTCTTCCCTGCCATATCCGCGAGCAGCGTTGGGATTCCGTCCTTTGAAAACTGATCAAAATATTTGGACCATTCCACAGAGATAACACTCGGCTGGGGTTCATTGCTTCCCATAATATCTTCCAGCATCATCATTCCCTGTTCCGGAGGGATAGGGAGGAGTCCGCGGTCGGAAAGTCGTCTCCTGGCGGAAGATGTCAGTTCCGCAGCCATTCCTGCCTCGTCCCAGGGACCCCAGTTGATGCTCGTTCCGGGCAATCCCAGTTTTCGCCGATAATGTGCGAGTGCGTCCAGGAAGGCATTGGCAGCCGCATAATTCCCCTGGGCAGAAGAGCCGAGAACAGAAGCAGCCGAGGAATACATGATAAAGAAATCGAGTGATCGTTTTCGGGTCAGAAGGTGTAAATTCCATGCGCCTTCAAGTTTGGGTGCCATGACTCTTTCAAATTTTGTCCGATCTTGCTGTATCAGAATGCCGTCATCCAGGACACCGGCAAGATGAAAGATGCCTTTTATGTTTGATATCCGGTCTCTGTCGAACAGATCGGACATCTCTTCATAATTCGTGATATCCGCTCTCCGAGCCTCTACCCGGACGCCGATGGTTTCCATTTCGCTGATCAGCGTCTCTGACGCTTCTGAAAGTTTCCGGCTGATTAGAATCAGATGTTTTGCTCCTTTTTCCGCAAGCCAGCGGGCAAGCCTGATCCCCAGCGCGCCTGATCCCCCGGTAATCAGATAACTGCCCTCTTTATTAATGGGAAACGGTTTCTCAGGGATCGGCAGGTTCATCTGTCGCAATCTTGCTGCATATCGCACACCTTTTCGCCATGCGATTTGTTTCTCCTGATCTGAGTATCTGATATCTTCAAAAAGGTTGACGGTTGACGGTTTTCGGTTGACGGTTTTCGGTTGACGGTTGACGGTTGACGGTTGACGGTTTCCAGTTTCCATATCTATACAGGTGCATCGGATTTCCGGGTATTCCAAATCAATGACACGGGCCAGGCCCCATATCGGTGAATGGGCTGCATTCAAAGAGCTATCCTCTTTGCTCACGGGTTGTGCTTCTTCTGTCCCAAGCCAC
>JAUCGI010000212.1 GCA_030378035.1 Desulfobacterales bacterium HSG2 | reverse complement strand
CGTTTAACTGAGACTTCCCAAACTGTCATTCCTGCGGAAGCAGGAATCCAGACTGTCGTTCCTGCGGAAGCAGGAATCCAGACTGTCATTCCTGCGGAAGCAGGAATCCACTGTTGCCGTTTAACTGAGACTTCCCAAACTGTCATTCCTGCGGAAGCAGGAATCCAGACTGTCGTTCCCGCGGAAGCGGGAATCCAGACTGTCATTCCTGCGGAAGCAGGAATCGACTGTTGCCGTTTAACTGAGACTTCCCAAACTGTCATTCCTGCGGAAGCAGGAATCCAGACTGTCGTTCCCGCGGAAGCGGGAATCCAGACTGTCGTTCCCGCGGAAGCAGGAATCCAGACTGCGGAAGCGGGAATCCAGACTGTCGTTCCCGCGGAAGCGGGAATCCAGACTGTCATTCCTGCGGAAGCAGGAATCCACTGTTGCCGTTTAACTGAGACTTCCCAAACTGTCATTCCCGCGGAAGCGGGAATCCAGACTGCCGTTCCCGCGGAAGCAGGAATCCAGACTGCGGAATCCAGACTGTCGTTCCCGCGGAAGCAGAAATCCACTGTTGCCGTTTAACTGAGACTTCCCAAAGTGTCATTCCTGCGGAAGCAGGAATCCGCAACATTTTCAGCCGGATGGATTCCCGCTTTCGCGGGAATGACATGAAGGGTTAATTGATATGACAACAACCAACAACCGACAACCAACAACCGACAACCAACAACCGACAACCAACAACCAACAACCGGCAACCAACAACCGGCAACCGGCAACCGGCAACCGGCAACCGGCAACCGGCAACCGGCAACCGGCAACCAACAACCGGCAACCAACAACCAACAACCGGCAACCGGCAACCGGCAACCGGCAACTGGCAACCGACAACCGGCAACCGACAACCGACGAGGAATTTATGGATGCTTTAATTGAAAGAGCGGCAAAAGATATTACCTCTGCAAAATATGTCGCGGCGCTGACCGGCGCGGGAATTTCTGTTGAAAGCGGCATTCCCCCCTTCCGTGGAAAAGGGGGCGTGTGGGAGAAAATTGATCCGAGCTATGCCGAGATTAACAGATTTATGAGAGACCCGGCTGATGTCTGGAGAGTTCTCATCAAAGAGATGAAAGACCTTATTGACAGGGCGAAGCCGAATAACGGGCACAAAGGATTGGCAAAGCTTGAAGAAATGGGAATATTGAAAACCGTTATCACCCAGAATGTTGACGGACTCCACCAGATGGCGGGAAATACTGATGTGATTGAATTTCACGGGAGTTTTGCACGGCTGCAATGCATGATGTGCGATAAGACATGCCATTCGAGAGAAGTTGACCTCTCAGAAATTCCCCCCCGCTGCGAATGCGGCGGAATTTACAGACCCGATATTATCTTTTTCGGCGAGATCATCCCTCCCGAGACCCTCCGCCGGTCCGGAGACATTGCTTCCCAATGTGATGTGATGCTGGTGGTCGGGACATCGGCGATTGTGCAGCCGGCAGCCACCATGCCGATCATTGCAAAGCAAAGCGGCGCGAAAGTCATAGAAATCAACCCGGAAAGAACGCCCCTGACAGGCAGTATCAGCGACTACCTGATTATGGGAAAGGCGGGGGAGGTTATGAATGGCATTATATCAGTGATCAGTGATCGGTAAATGAAAGCCGAAGAACGGCCTAATCAAATTCAAAGTGAACGGTCAGAACCGGGCAGAACCACATTCAGCATGATTCTTCCCGTTCATTCGTATATGGAATGATGCAAGTGATACTTAAATTTGAGTATCGGCCTTAACACTATTAAGGAGGTAACATGATCGACCAAATGGCCAATATCAATATGAGCTATCTAGTTGAATTATCAAAGGATACCGGACGAGCTGCGGAAGAGTTTGAAAACTTTAACCGGTTTCTTGCTGAACAGGGGTGCATGTTCGGGGAGGATCCCCTGCCGATTCTTCTGAAACCGAATTTTATCTCACCCAAGCAGACACAGACGCTGACGTATGCGGTGGAAAAGATCAGCAGTGTCCTGAACAAATTTATCGGGCTTTATCTCAGAGATGAGCAGGCTCGGAATGTCCTGAAGTTCAGTGACGAGGAGAATGAGCTTTTCTTCATCGATCCAAAGTACACCACACCGCTGGTCATCTCCCGGCTTGATGCGTTTATGAACGACTATGCTGTGAAATTTCTGGAATTCAATTGTGATTCCCCTGCCGGCGCATCCTATTCCGATGTTGTTGAACTCGGTTTCAGGAATGTTTTGCAAAAATATTCGTTCCTCGATTCCTGGGAAGTGGAATACACCAGCCGCAATGGTCCTCTTCTGGATGCGCTGCTCACCTGTTACAATGAATTCAGAGCCGGAAATTCGTCGCTCCCTTCCCGGCCTGTCATTGCAATCGTGGATTGGCAGGATGTCTCCACATCCACTGAATTTGAGATGCTGAAGGAATTCTTTTCAGACAGAGGCTACCCCACCCTTGTCACCAGCCCTCAGCAGTTCAGGATCAGCGGAGATCGTCTCCTTGCTGACGGCGAGCAGGTCCATCTGATCTACAAACGGCTGATCACAAGGGAACTGCTGGAAAGACGGGATGAGGCGGAAGACTTCATCCAGGGAATCAGGGACGGGCTTGCCTGTACATGCAATCCCTTCCGCTCTTATATCGTCGGCAACAAGAAGATATTGGCGGCTCTGACCGATCCCCGTTTCCAGCACATCTACGATGCGGACGAGCTGGAAGCGATCCGCCGCACCATTCCCTGGACCAAAATTCTGGCGGACACAAAGGTGACATACAAAGGTTTTGCGGTGGGCCTTCGGACCTTTATCTCCGACAACAGGGAAAAGTTGGTGCTGAAGCCGGCAACTTCTTACGGGGGAAAGGATGTCTTTCTGGGAAACGAAACGGATCAGGAAACTTGGGAAAGAGTCATTGATGAGAACATCGAAGCCGAGACTTGGGTGGTCCAGGAATATGTCCCGATCCCCCGGGAGATTTTCCCTGTGATAAATGGTGAAAGCCTGAATCTTCACTTGAAGAACGTGAATATCAATCCTTTCGCGTTTCTGGGCAAATACAGTGGCACAATCTCCCGGGTTTCAGACAGTTCCATCATTAATGTCAGCCAGGGCGGAGGAATCGTGCCTACCGTAAAGGCAGCAAAAAAGAAGGATATCATCGAATTGGACTAAGAATTTGCTGATTGTAACGAATTTGGGGAGCCCCCGAATGTGAACTTCCCGGGGAATATGACAGCGGCATAAGTGTAAACTTAAAACTCTTAATGTTAATCTTAATCTTAATTAAATGGACACGGACAGGATCAAGATTAAGATCAAGATTAAGATCAAGATCAAGATTAAGATTAAGATCAAGATCAAGATTAAGAGTGTCACAATTCCGGTTCAGGTTCACAGCCTCCCCGAAAAGCGTCATAATCAGCAACTTTCAACTTTCCAACATGAAGGAGTTTTTATGCGATCAGAACAGATTTTTTCGTTGAGCGAGATCAGAAGTCGCTTGGAAAAGCAGGATTTCCCGTTTTCCGGAATCACGGAACTCGGTTCCGCTTATTTTGAATTCCGCCGGCCCGCCTTTTATGCGGGGATCGCCATACACGCGGGAGACAGGGTCCGGGATGAGATTCTGAAGTGTATGGCGGTGAGTCAGGAAGACCGGTACCGGGAAGAAGACCCTCATACGGAGCGATTCATAAAGGATTTCCCGATTCGGATCATCGGCAGGGATTCCCGTTTTGAATATGATATCAACAGAAATAAGGACACAGCGGTTTATCAGACGCCGGAAATGGCCTGGGGCCTTGAAGTGCTGAACACTCCCCTGACCGATGAGGCGATCCGGCGCACTCTTGAAAAATACGATGAATTTCATGCCCTTATGGATATTCTTGTGGAATATCTGTGTGGGCAACATGAACACGGCGTGATTTTTGACTGCCATTCTTACAATTATCAGCGGGAAGAGAGACGGCCGTGGTATGAGGATGAGAAACCGGTCATCAATGTGGGAACTGGTCCTGTGAATCGGGAGAAGTTCGCTCTTATGATTGATGATCTGATGAACCGCCTCTCCGGGATATCCGTCGAAAATCGTCCGGTTTATGTGGGGGAAAATGTGGTATTCAAAGGCGGGAATCTTTCCCAGAGGCTTTCCAAGGCCCGTTATGACACGCTTCTTGTCCTTGCCATTGAATTCAAAAAGGTCTTTATGGATGAACATTCCGGAGAATTATATGCGGGAGTTCTTGAGGAACTGGCAGAACAATTTTCAAAGGCGGCAATGGCGTGCCTGGGAGTTAGGAATTAGGGAGATAGGGAGCTAATGATTCGACTTTGAATTTCTCACTCTTGAAATAATAAAAGGAGGGAAGCGTATGACTTTGATGAAGCAGACAATTATTGTCGTGTCAACGGCGCTGTGTCTTTTTATGTGGGGATGCAGTAACGATTCGGATGATGATTCTTCGGAAGCGGATCCTTCGAAGCTGGTCCTGGGGCTTGAAGAATCTTATCTGAAACACTATTCGGGTGACGGAGACGGCGGTCTTGCCCATATCACTTACTGGGATATGACTCAGGTGAGTGAGGAATACCAGAACCTTGAACCGGAAGAACAGGCCAAGGTCGGCAAGATTCAGGCCAGTCGGCAGCACAGCAGGCTGTTTCAGCCCGCCCAGGTCGTTGCCGGATATGAGGCGACCGGTATCCTGATAAAAGAGGAGAGAGAGCAGAGGGTTTCTCTGAAAGTCCCGGATAACTGGAACGGATATCTGATAGTGGCAGGCACGTCCGGACTTGGCAATGAGCATGGGAACGAGGCGATTCTTGTCCCCTGGCTATTGGCCGAGGGATACGCGTATGTTGCAGGCGACAAGGGCCTGATTAACGGTTCAAGCGACATGCTTTCGGGCCGGCATCCCACGCAGTATTGGGGAATTATGATGTCCGACCTTGCCAAATGGGCAAAAGAACGCATAAGGGAGGCAAAGGGAGCGGAAGTCACCCGGATTTATGCCATGGGACTTTCCAACGGAGGATACCAGACGCGGCGGGCCCTCGAGATTGACCATGAATCCGTGGCCGCGGGAAACGAACGTATTTTTGACGGCGGCATTGACTGGTCAGGCACATACTGGGCCGATGAGCGTGTGCTTGATGCCGACAATGACGGGCAGGTTTCGGTTGCCGAATACGGCACCGCAACCGACACGCTGGTCAACCATGTTGACAGAGCCACGCTCACAATGGGCTGGGCTTATTCTCCGGATACCCTGTCAACCCCCGATGAATTTGCAAAGACCCCGCGATTTCCGGATGCCCATGAAGACATGGGCGAAGCAGGCTACTCAGCGGAATCCGCTGTTTACTGGGGCTATTACAACACCTATTACGATTCCTACAAAACCGCTCTTCCGACATATCAGGGGATCGGTTTTTATAACCTTGTTTCCTATATTTACAGAGCCGAGCTTTTGGGACATGATCCCGAAGAATCTCAGGCGTATTCCTGCTATTTTGATCCTGAAAATCCTGACGCGGAACCGCCTCTTTACAGTTGGCTTGCCAACAGCGATGACCGGGGATGGACCGAGGAGAGCATACAATGGGCCTTGGAAAATGCGAATACAGGCGAGTTTTCCGCGCCTCTGATAACCGTTGCCGGGGAGGCGGACGCTCTTCTCGGGTACTATGCACAGGCTGTTCCGTACAAAAACGCTGTGGAGCAATACGGAAATCCGGACCTGTACCGGCAATATGTCATTGAAAATGCGGGTCATGTGGATGCCAATGCGGACGGCACCGGCGATTTCGACTTTGACGGCGAATTCGGTGAGGAAGGAATGGCGGACAGGCTCACTCCCATGCAGGCTTATGTGCAGAGGGCTTTCCGGTATCTGACCGACTGGGTTGAAAGCGGAAACGCACCGCCGGACAGCAAAATCATTGTCACAGATCCGGCCGATGATGTCACCGATCCGGACCGGCTTTCGTTTTGATGAATTAGGAATTAACTGACAAAGAATAACGCAGTTTGAATGAAACGTATCAACGGATTGGAGGTTAAACAAAATGACAAAGAACTTTCCGAAAATAATAACAGAATTGATAAATACCGATGAGGTGAAGAGACTTCATGACTTTTACCATCTTGAAGATGCGTTTGAGCAAACGGATAAGTCAATGCACTTTTTTTCGGTATATCTTGCCAAGGAATCGCTTGCCGATGAAGTTCGGAGGGATGAAAAATATGTGACAAAAGAGGAGCGTGTCAGCCCCAGCATGGTGGAACAGAAGACAATGTTTTACTGGTTTGACAGAGATGACGAGCATTTCAGGCTGATCGACGAGCGCATGGACCAGCACAGAAAATCGCCCGAGTACAGCCATATTGAAGAATGGGATTACATGGATGAGAGCAGGCTGAAAGACAGGGTTCTTGAGGAACTGAATGAGGAGATCAAACCCCGGATCATCGAGAATATTAAGAAAGAGTACCAGGAGATGTACGAAGACAAATGGGAGGAAGCCTGGGAAAAACTGGATCTTTTTTCAAGCGGCATAGAGTACAGATACGAGCGCAAGCATGATATGCCAAGACCTTTTGATCAGTGGGACTATTATCGCGGTTTATGGCAGCAGTTTTATCTGGCCAGGGACCGGGAAGGCGGGTTTTGTTACCAGACAGGCGGTTCAACCAGCAGCAGCCGACGATTCATTCATTGCATCTACGGCCATCTTTTCGCAATGCTGAATGAGATAAAACCGATCCCGACATATTTTTTCGTTTATGACCGATACAATCAGTTTCTTTTTTACGGGGAAGAAAAAAGCCTGTGGCTCGAGTTCATGGATATACGAACGAATTGCAGTGTAAATTACCAGGAAAGCAAAAAGATTCTGAGTGATGTGCCTAACATAAGGCGGCATGAATTCTTTGACAAAATAAAGATGTATAGCTTTTAACAAAAAGTTTACTGATTATAACGGATTTAGGGGAGACCCCTTGCCCTTAAACTTGAACTTGAACTTGAACTTGAACTTAAACTTGAACCTGAACCTGAACATTCATTTACAGCAACTTCAGGTATAAGTTCAGGTTCAAGTTCAGGTTCAAGTTCACGGGGTTCCCCTAAATCCGTTATAATCAGAAACTTTCAAAAGAAGAAGAAGAAGAAGAGACACGTTGGATGAAGAACAGAGAATCAGCGAATTTTATCTTGTATCACCTGAAGATATCGTTCTAACAAACTGATGATGTAAAAAAAACGAAGATAACGAAGTATGGATATCGTTAAAACCAAAAGAAACATCATTATCAGACGCTTCAAAAGCTGAAGTTCTCAGGCATTTGGAATTTTGGGGTAAGACTGAGGCCGTGGTGTGATCTCCCCGGCAATGAATTGCCGGCTATTCTCAAAGGTCCCTACGGGACGGGACCGGATAACACGCTTATTTTAATCCTGATTATTATTTACCCATTTTTTCAAATGCACCCGGAGGGATATAGTGATACTACTAGGTCTTGAATTGTTGGTCGGAGCACATATTGTAGGAAAAATTTTTGAATATAATGATTCTATTAAAGAAAAAAAGCGAAAAGAAATCAGCAGCTCGGAGCAGATACAAAAATGTCAGCAAGCTTCCGTGGATGCTGTTTCCAAAAAACAGGAGGAAGAAGCTGACCATTATCTGAAAACAAGTGGTGCTGTGCTGATTTTGTATCCTGCAAGCATTTTCTGTCCGAGTCTGAAGCTGCTGACTCTCGGCTGTCTGAGCTATAGCAGCATACCAATTTTCAGACTGGCTGAAAAATCGCTGATTAAAGAGAAAAAGCTTCGCAATGATGTCCTCAATGCACTGATCGTCGTGGGATGCTTCGTCACGCGCAATTTTTTTGTTGCCGCCCTGAATGTCGGGCTTTACAACTTGGGGAGCAAAATTGTGGCAAAAATCCGGAACCGCTCGGAAAAGATGCTCACAGATGTCTTTGGACAGCAAACCGACAAAGCCTGGATTTTAAAAGACAGCTCGGAAATCGAAATACCCCTGGAATCTGTTCAGGTCAATGATATTGTGATTGTCAATACAGGTGAGGAGATACCGGTTGACGGTATTATCACTGAGGGGGCGGCAATGGTTGATCAGCACATTCTGACAGGCGAATCGGTACCGGCGGAAAGAGGTGCGGGTGATCAGGTTTTCGCTTCCACGCTCATTATAAAGGGGCGAATATGTGTGAAAGTGGAAAAAGCAGGGAAGGAGACTCTCGCCTCCAAACTTGGCGATGTTCTGAAACACATGGCTGATTTCAAAAGCCGTCTTCAGTCAAGGGGCGAGGAGTGGGCTGACAAGGCGGCTTTGCCTTTATGTTGCGGGTGCGGATTATCCTTGTCCGTGTTAGGTGTTTCTCCGGCACTGGCCATTCTGAACAGCAGTCCCGGAAACGCTCTCAGAGTCTATGCGTCACTTCAGACGCTTAACCATCTCACCCTGGCTTCCAAAAGAGGTATCCTGATAAAAGACGGACGTGCTCTTGAAGAGTTGACAAAGGTGGACACCGTAATTTTTGACAAAACCGGAACCCTTACAAAGAAGCAGCCGAAAGTCGGAGCAATTTTTTGTTATAACGGATACGGAAAAGATGACGTTTTAAGATATGCGGCGACAGCCGAACAGAAAATAACACATCCTTTTGCCAAAGCCATTCTTGACAAAGCGGGAGAGTCCGGACTGACCTTGTACGAGGCAGAAAATTCCGAATATCACATCGGCTTCGGTATCACGGCTTGTCTGAAGAACAAAGTTGTTCGGACAGGCAGCCGTCGCTTTATGAAGACAGAGGGAATTGCCATGCCGGACAAAATAAAAGAAACGGAATCGTCCCATTCTGCCAACGGACACTCCCTTGTGATGGTGGCTCTCAATGAAGATCTGATCGGCGCGCTTGAAATACATCCCCGGATACGCCCCGAAGTGAAAGAAGTTATAAGCGATCTGCGCCAACATGGTATCAGACATATCTCGGTTGTATCAGGCGACCATCGGCAGCCGACCCGGCATTTGGCAGAGTCTCTCGGAGCGGACAGCTATTTTTATAATGTTCTTCCGGAAAACAAGGCCGATATAGTTGAACAGTTGCAGAGAAAAGGCAAATCCGTCTGCTTTGTGGGGGACGGCATTAATGATGCAATTGCCATGAAGAAGGCGAATGTTTCAGTTTCCCTGGTCGGTGCTTCGTCCGTTGCCACCGATATGGCTCAGGTGATTCTGATGGACGGCACTCTTTCCTGTCTGTCTGATTTCTTTACCATTTCAAAGGAGTTGGATGCCGGATTGCGTCAAAGCCTTCTTATCGGAGCCATAACCGGAGCAACCAATCTCGCCGGCGTCTTCCTCTTGGATTTTGGGGTTATTACTTCGATTGTATTAACAAAATGTTTTATCTTCGGAATTGGAATACCTCATGCGATGCTCCCTTTGAGGCAGATTGAAAAAAATCCGTCTCAAACCAGCGCAGAATGGGGAAGCGGTGTGAAATCTGATGGCTGGACAAATAAATAAAGGAGAAAATTAAAAATTAATTCATGGATATAAGAAATATTGCAATTATAGCACATGTTGATCATGGAAAAACAACTATGGTCGATAGAATTCTGCATCAGGTGAAATTGTTCAGGGATAATCAGGAAGTGCGGGATTTGGTTCTGGATTCAAATGATCTGGAACGGGAGAGAGGGATAACTATTTTATCCAAGAATGTATCCGTAAGATATAAGGGAACAAAGATAAATATCATTGACACTCCCGGGCACTCAGATTTCGGAGGAGAGGTGGAGCGTGTCCTGAATATGGCTGACGGGGTGCTGTTGCTTGTTGATGCTTTTGAAGGACCCATGCCGCAAACACGGTTTGTTTTGCAAAAAGCACTGGAGCTGGATTTAAAGCCCATAATTGTAATCAACAAAGTTGACAAACCGAATTGTAATCCGGAAGAGGCGAACGAACTTGTTTTTGAACTGATGTTCTCTCTTGATGCCACCGAAGAGCAACTGGATTTTCCAACGGTTTACGGTTCTTCAAAAGAGGGATGGATGGGCGCCGACTGGAAAACACCGACGGATGATGTTTCCTATTTGCTGGATACTATCATTGAATATTTTGATCCGCCAAAAGACAACCCCGGAACTTTGCAATTACAGATCAGTTCGTTGGATTACTCGTCATATACCGGCAGAATTGCTGTGGGAAGAGTACACAGGGGAAGCATTAAAATGGGTGACCGGGTTTCTGTTGTTCAGAGAAACAGTCTGATAAACAAATCCGTTGTCAAAGAACTTTATCTTTTTGAAGGACTGGGAAAAGAAAAAACCAAAGAGGAGGTCAGATCCGGTGAGATAGTGGCCATAATGGGACTCGAACACTTTGATATCGGAGACACCATTGCTGATTTTGAAGAGCCTGAGGCTTTGAAACCGATCTCTGTGGATGAGCCCACCATGAGTATGCTTTTTACCATTAACAACTCACCATTTTTTGGCAAAGAAGGCAAATATGTCACATCAAGGCATATCAGAGAAAGGTTGTTCAAAGAGACAGAGAGAAATCTGGCATTAAGGGTTGAAGAGACAGATTCAGCTTCCCAATTAATCGTTTATGGCAGGGGCACGCTTCATTTGTCTATTTTGGTGGAAACGATGAGGAGAGAAGGGTATGAGTTTCAGATGGGTCAGCCCAAGGTGGTTATCAAAGAAATTGACGGGTTCAGACATGAGCCGGTGGAACTGCTGTATGTGAATGTTTCCGAAGAGTTTTCCGGAAAAGTGATAGAGATCATCAGCAAGCGCAAAGGAGACCTTCTGAATATTGAGGCAAAGAATGACAGAATAAATCTTGAATTCAAAATACCAGCCAGAGGTCTGATCGGACTCACCAAACCCATATTAACGGCAACGGAAGGTGAGGCAGTGATTTCGCATCGGTTTAAAGGTTATGAGCCATGGAAAGGTCAGATAAAAAATAAAAGAAACGGCGCGCTGATAGCTATGAGGACAGGGACATCTGTTGCTTATGCAATTCACAAACTGCAGGACAGGGGCAAATTCTTCATTGATCCAAATGAAAAAATATACGCGGGCCAGGTGATAGGAGAGAGCACAAGGTATGAAGACCTGGTCTTAAATGTCCTCAAGGGCAAAAAACTGACGAATATACGGGCTTCGGGTTCGGATGAAAAATTGTCAATAGCTCCTGCCACAAAGTTTTCATTGGAAGAATCCATGGAATATATCGGAGAAGATGAATATGTTGAAGTGACCCCCAAATCCGTTCGCATAAGAAAGATATTGCTTAATGAGCATGAAAGGAAGATGAAACAGAAGAAATCGGAGGGTTAAGGGTTAAGGGTTAAGGGTGTTAAGGGTTAAGGGTTAAGGATGCCAAAATTTTGATCATGATGGCAAAAAAAATCTTGACACAGCGGAAATAATCGATTACAAAGGCCAGTAAATTCAAACGGGCGATTAACTCAGTGGGAGAGTGCTACCTTCACACGGTAGAAGTCACTGGTTCAAATCCAGTATCGCCTACCAAAGAGATCATTGAAAAATTGACAGCCTTCATTTGTGATCTGACACTTTTGAAAAAACAGCGGGACGCGGATGTACGCGGATGAGTTCATTCTTCAAAAAAGTGTGAAGTGTATTTTTGAAACGATATGAAAGATGCCGAAAAATTTTGATCATGACGGCAAAAAAAATGCTTGACACAGCGGAAATAATCGATTACAAAGGCCAGTAAACTCAAACGGGCGATTAACTCAGTGGGAGAGTGCTACCTTCACACGGTAGAAGTCACTGGTTCAAATCCAGTATCGCCTACCAAAAAAATCAGGGAATGACAGATTGTTCCATATTGAAAAATTGGCATCCTTCATTTGTCAGTTGACACTTTTGAAAGAACAACGGGACACAGATGTACGCGGATAAACGCGGATGAGTTGATTCTTAAAAAACGGCAAAAAAAAGCTTGACACAGCGGAAATAATCGATTACAAAGGCGAGTAAATTCAAACGGGCGATTAACTCAGTGGGAGAGTGCTACCTTCACACGGTAGAAGTCACTGGTTCAAATCCAGTATCGCCTACCAAAGAAAACAAAGGGATGACAGATTATTCTGTTATTCCTTTTTTGTTTTCTGCTCTTAATCCTAAGCTTGCTCTTAATCGAATGACGCGAGCAGGGGCAAGAAAAATGACAAACCTGAAACGCAATCCCGCCTAAAGGCGGAACTACGAACTTGGAAGTATCACACTGAACACCGTCCTTCCCGGCTCGCTCTCCGCTCTGATCTCCCCGTTGTGTTTTTCAATAATCTTTCTGACAATATCCAACCCCAGCCCGCTGCCCTCACCTCTGGCTTTTGTGGTGAAGAACGGCTCAAATATCCGCTCCCTGATCTCATCGGGAATTCCCTTTCCGCTGTCCGTGAACGCCACAACAGCGCGATTATCTTCCAGACGGACATCAATTTTCAGAGTTCCGCTGTTTTCCATCGCCTGTATGGCGTTGTGGATGATATTTGTCCAGACCTGATTCAGTTCGTCCGGATAACACGGAATCAGCGGAAGTTCATCATAGTTTCGGATGACTTCGACGCCCTGTTTCAGTTGATTATGATAAAGCGTCAGCACTGTTTCAATACCTTCGGTCAGGTCGGATTCGATCCGCTCTCCGCTCTGATCATAATGGACATAGCTTTTCAGAGCAAAGACCACTTTGGAAGCCCGGTCCGCGGCCGCGACGATGTTCCGCGAGCCTCGGTGAAGACCGGAGATATCGTAGGCTGTCTCCAAAATAAAATCGATTTCCGGCTCGCGCAGAAGGGGAAGAAACGGATCAATATCATCATGAACACCCATATCTGTGAGCGTGTCCGCGACAGTATCCGCGTCCTCCAACTCATGCTCTTCCAATACGCGGATCAGAGATCTCTTCAGTTTGCGTTCTTCTCTGGAAGAGAGAATCTTTTCATTTTGCATTGATTTCCGGATTAAGGCAAAGAAATCCTCCCGCCGTTCCTCGGACAGAAACTGGAACAACGCGGGGAATCGTTCCAGAGCCTTCAGGGAATCCGAAATATTGCCCGCAGATGCCCGGATGGCCCCCACAGGCGTGTTGATTTCATGGGCGACTCCCGCGATCAGTTGCCCCAGAGCCGCCATCTTTTCCGACTGAATCAGTTGGGCCTGGCTTCGCTGCAATTCGCTCAGGGCGGATTCAAGCTTCTGATTGACTTCAAGCAGTCTGACATTTTTCTGATTCAGTTCCTCGGTGCGCTCCCTCACCCGCTGCTCAAGTTCTTCGTTAAGCCTTCGGATATTTTCTTCTGCCTGCTTCCGGTCAGCCATGTCATATAACGCATTGAGCAGGCATGGCTCATCATTGAACGTCAGCGGTCTGATAAACAAAGCCGCCCAGAACGGTTTTCCGTCCGCTCTTCTCCCGCGGCATTCATAATCGCTCACGAATTCCTGTATGTCCAGAATCCCTGATAATGCGCGAAGGTCGGCGGGGTCGTAAAAGTCCGCTGCCTTCCGATTCAGCAAATCCTCAACGGAGAATCCGAGCAGACTGCTCGCCGGCTCATTCGCATATACAATGAGGCTGTCACTCCGCCGGCTGACGATAATCGGAACAGGTATCGTCTCGCTGATTGTTCGGAACCGCCTTTCACTCTCTCGTAACGTCGAGTCAATTTTGTTGAACAAATCCTCTTCCAGAGAGTCCGCGTGTTCGATGTTCATTTCCAGCATCGCGTCCAGATCAGCATTATCACTTTTCAGTTCGGCATTTTCCCGGCGCAGCTCTGCAATTTCTGAAAGCAGGGCTTCTTTTGACATTTCGGTTTTCGGCATTTCTCTGACTCCGATTTCACCCCTGTATGAGGGGTACAGTTTTCAAAATCGCTTTCATTTTGTTATTTCCTTGCCAAGCAGTCTGTCAAGAAGAGCATTGGTTTAACGGTGTTTTAACTCTGAACAGGACGCCGTTTCCTGCCTCACTTTCGCAAGTTATCGAACCTTTCAGTTTCTGGGTGATGATATTATAAACAATATGCATTCCCAATCCTGTTCCGACCTGTCTGTCGGTCGTGAAAAAGGGATCGAATATCTTAGGCAAAATATCCTCGGAAATTCCTCTGCCGTTATCCTGATATTGCAGATAAAGGTTATCATCCTGTATTTCCGCGGTAATCTTTATTTGTCCCTCATTTTCACCCCGAAAACCGTAGGTAAGCGAGTTGATCACGAAATTCGTCATAATCTGGGCAAATAGGCCCGGATAACTGTTCAATTCCAGATCTTCGTCGCAGTCAATCTCAATTCGGACGGGTTTGACTTTAAGCCTGGGTTCCAGACTGCCTATGACATCCTGCAAATAACATTTCAGTTTGAACTGTCTCCGCTGTTCGGAAGCCTGATCAGCAGAAACCTGTTTGAAACTCTGAACCAGTTCTCCGGTCCGCTGCAAATTTCTCAGAATCAGCTTACCAATTTTATGAGCGGACTGCAAGTAATTTTGCAAATCAGAGCGTTTCATTTTGTCGGCTTTGAAAAGATCGGCAAACTCTTTTGTCTTATCAGCCAAAGATGAGGATGCAGTTATGCCCACGCCGATCGGCGTATTTATCTCGTGAGCGACTCCGGCAACCAGATTACCGAGCGCGGCCATTTTTTCGGCTTCCACCAATTGTCTCTTAGTCTTCCGCAATTCTTTCAGCGTATGGGCCAACTGAATATTTTTAGCTTCTGTCTCCTTTTGTGCCAGCACACGATCGGTGACATCACGCCAAATGCTGATAATGACTCCGCTTTCTTCATCAGCCACTCGTTCCAGAAGAGATGCATTGACACTGAGATAAGTCATACTCTCCTTTATTATCTTATGGAACTCGATGTCATAACATGAACCTTTGGCGCGGACATCCTTCTCCAGTTCGGCCCATTGCTGCGGCGCGTCGGCGTCAAGCTGTTCAAGCCAGATGAACAGGCTGGTCTCGGCCATTTCTCGCTTGCGCCGACCAAGGAGGGTGCAGAATGCCTCGTTGACTACGATGATGTTCTGTGTCATGTCTGTGATTACAATACCGTCGGCTGAGGCCCGCAACACCGTCTCAAAGAATCTGACCGTCTGCTGCGACGCCTCCAATTCGCCTTTCCTTGATCGTTTACTCATTATGAATCTCCCGTAAAAGGGTTAAGGGTTAAGGGGTTAAGAGTTAAGGAAAAAAATATATTTCGTTCTATTCCAACCTCTTACCTTCACCTTCCTAACCTTAGCCCTTAACCCTTAACCCTTAAAATCCTTAACCCTTACCCTTAAATCCTTACCCCTTACCCCTTACCCTGACCGCACTGAACTTATATTCCGGCTGCTTGGAGTGCATATCACAAGCCGGGTTGGTTACAGAATTGGCCAGTCTGCCCTCACCGACTCCGAGTGTGCTGCCATAGTGCCAGGGAATGAAGAGTGTCCCCGCTATGACGCGGTCTGTCAGGCGGGCAGGAACGCGGAGACTGCCCCGCCGCGAGACAATCTCTGTTTCATCTCCCTCGGAGATGCCGAGACGTGAGGCGTCTTCAGGGTGGATTCCGACGTAGCCGTCGGGTGCGGCCTTATTGAGTCTGGGCACACGGCCGGTACGGGTGCGGGTGTTAAATTGCCATGCCAGCCGTCCGGTGATAAGGACGAAAGGATATTCGGCATCAGGCATCTCGGCCGGCTCGTAGTAGTCTCGGTCCAGCAGCGCGGCGCGGCCGTCGGCCCGGGGGAAACGGAGGTCAGTGAACAGGCGCGGCGTTCCCGGATGATCGGCATCGGGACAGGGCAGTTGCGGTCCGATCTTCCCGCGCAGACGGTCGTAAGTCACGCCGTTCATGTCACAAATACGCCCGCTGGTGATCTTTTTCCATTCCTCGAAAACTTCCTCGGGCGAGGTGTAAGGAAACTCCTTTTCAAATCCCATGGCACGGGCAACCGACCAGATGATTTCATAATCCGGCTTTGCCTCTCCCGGCGGCTCGATTATCTTCTCGACCAGTTCAATGCGCCGTTCCGCGGAGATAAACGTGCCTGTCTTTTCGCACCACTGCGCGGCAGCCAGAACTACGTCTGCCAGCAGAGTTGTTTCAGTCGGGTGGAAAATATCCTGGACTACAAGCAGTTCCGCTTTGGCAAGCCCATCTCTGACCCAGGATGTATGTGGCAATGACGCAGCCGGATTGGTCGTTGTGATCCACAGTCCGCGCACGTCGCCACTGTGGAGACCTTTGATGATGTCCGTAACGGAGCGCCCCGGCACAGGCTGAATATTTTCCACAGGAATGCCCCAGAAATCAGCCACTTCCTGACGATGCTGCGAATTGGCCACCAGCCTCATGCCGGGCAACAGATGCGAGAGAGCGCCGACCCAGCGGTTCCCCATGGCGTTGGCTTCCCCGGTGACCGAGATTGGCCCGGTGCCGGGGCGGGAGAAATTGCCTGTCAGCAGCCACAAATTGTGCAGGGTATTGCTTTTAAAGACAGCCTGAGTTGAATGGTTGTAGCCCTGTAGCCAGAAGACGAGCATCGCCTTGGCCCTGCCGACCGTGCGGGCTGTCTCGATGATCTGCTCCTCGGAACACCCGGTAATTTCTGCGACCTGCGAAGGCGGATAATCCTCAATAAGCTCTTTCAGATCGCTGAGACCGGACGCGTGGTGTTCCACGCTCTCTTCGTTGAAAAACCCCTCTTTGAACAGCACATGAGCCAAGGCATTGTTAAGGGCCACGTCCGTTCCGGGCCGGATCTGAATATGGATGTCCGCTATCTCAGCAGTCTCCGTTCGCCGCGGATCAATGACAATGATCTTTGCTCCTCTCTTTTTTGCGGCACGGATACGCCGAAACATGACCGGAGTTGAGACAGCCATGTTCTGGCCGGCAATGAGGATCAGGTCCGCCTCTTCAACATCAGCGTAACAAGTGGGCGGGGCATCCGCTCCCATAGTCGAAATGAAACCCACCGCCGTGCTCGCCATGCACAGCCGCGTACTGCATTCCATATTGTTGGTGCCGATGGCCGCCTTCATCAGCTTGTTCATCAGATAATATTCTTCGGTAAGGTTGATCGCGCCTCCGTAGAAGGCAATTGCCCCCGGCCCGTGTTTTTCAATGATCTGCCGGAATCCGCCGGCAACATGGGTAATCGCCTCCTCCCAGGTAACGGGCACAAGATTGCCCTCACGCCGGATCATGGGTTGCCTCAGGCGATCCTCGGCAGTGAAGATCGGCGGGTAGTTCGCAGGCAGGGCGCATAAGTCGCCGTCATTAGCGGGATGCCCTTTCATGCCTCGAACCTCTGTCACTCTGCCCTGTTCGACTCCGACCATCAGGCCGCAGCCCAGTCCGCAGAAAGGGCATGTTGATTTGTTCCATTGAATAGTCATATTTTTCTCCTTTTAAAACTTTTTTCCTTTCTTGTTCGCACGCTCCGCCTTCTTGTTCGCACGCTCCGCTTTCTTGTTCGCACGCTCCGCTTTCTCGTTCGCACGCTCCGCGTCACTGCCATTAAGTTAAGGAGGGCTGATGAATAATGCCGTTTCTTACTCTTTCAGGAGCAAGAGCAGGAGCAGGAGCAAGAGCAGGAGCAGGAGCAGGAGCAAGAGCAGGAGCAGGAGCAGGAGCAAGAGCAAGAGTAAGACGCGGAGCGTGGGAACGAGAAGGATGGCGACGTCACGAAAGCAGACCGGCATCGGTCAGTGCCGACAAAAACCGCTCACACTCCTCCTCCAATCTGTTTATAAGAGACCGGGCTTTCTCCGTCTCACCCTTCTTTACAGCGGACTCCACTTCATAAGCCGCATCCCGCAGCCCGGGCGCGGACATGTTCGCGGCCATTCCCTTGATGCCGTGGGCCTGAATTCTTGCCATTTCGGCATCTTTATCCAGAGATTCTTTCAGATTCCCAATCCGCCCCGGAAGATATTCCGCAAACTGTTTCAGCATAACTTTGCAAACCTCTTCATCATCACCCAGACGATCTGCAAATTCCTCCCAGTCAAAAACAGACGAGGCGAAAGACGAGAGCTGATGGGCGGGCGGGGCCGATTTTCGATTTTCGATTTTCAAATCCCGATTTTCGATCTGTCCTCGGATGGCCGAGAGAAGTTTCTCGGGTTCGAGAGGCTTGGAGAGGTAATCATTCATTCCGGCATAGATGCAGCGTTCCCGGTCTCCTTTCATGACATGGGCGGTCATGGCGATGATCGGGATATCGTGGTTCCGCACTGCTGAACCCGGGTCACGGATAATCTCAGCGGCCTTCAGGCCATCCATCACCGGCATCTGAACATCCATCAGCACGAGATCATAATCAGTCTTCTCAAGAATATTCAGGGCCTCCCTGCCATTGTCAGCCAAGTCCGCAGAAAGCCCGAATTTCCTCAGAACCCTCAAAGCCACCTGCTGATTGAACGCATTGTCCTCCACAAGAAGAAGGCGGGGGGGCGGGGTGCGGACTTGGCTGACAATGGCAGGGAGGCCCTGAATATTCTTGAGAAGACTGATTATGATCTCGTGCTGATGGATGTTCAGATGCCGGTGATGTATGGCCTGA
>JAUCGI010000095.1 GCA_030378035.1 Desulfobacterales bacterium HSG2 | reverse complement strand
TCGCCTTACATTTCCGGGCGGGATTTTGGCGATTTGGAAAATCGCCTTACAATTTCGGGCGGGATTTTGGCGATTTGGAAAATCGCCTTACAATTTCGGGCGGGATTTTGGCGATTTGGAAAATCGCCTTACATTTACGGGCGGGATTTTGGCGATTTGGAAAATCGCCTTACATTACTTTTCGGGCGGAATTTTGGCAATTTGGAAAATTGCCTTACTTTTTGGGCAATTTGGAAAATTGCCTTACTTTTTCGGGCGGGATTTTGGCAATTTGGAAAATTGCCTTACTTTTGCTGCTTGAAATCAAAAATCGGTTAAGAGGTGATTGATGATACCGCGACAGGAAACAAAATTACGGGTTCAAAAGCCGCGCTGGTTGCGTCAGCGTCTCCCGAAGGGGCCGACTTATGGGAAGGTCAGTGCATTGTTAAATGAAGGCGGGCTTCATACCGTGTGCCAGGAGGCCAGATGTCCCAACCAGTGGGAGTGTTTTTCATGTCAGACAGCGACTTTCCTGATTATGGGATCCAGGTGTACGCGCAACTGCCGGTTCTGCGCGGTCGCGCATGGGCCTTCGGAGCCGCCTGATCCAGAAGAACCGGGCAGAGTGGCCCGGGCCGCACAAGCCATGGGGCTGCGCTATGTGGTTGTCACATCTGTCACCCGTGACGACCTTCCTGACGGCGGTGCCGGTTTTTTTGCAGCAACCATAAAAGAGATCCGCAAAAGAATACCCGACGCGCTCACGGAGGTTCTGATACCCGATTTTCAGGGAAATACAGAGGCGATTCATAAGGTGGCGGATGCCCGTCCCGATGTTCTGAACCACAACATTGAAACGGTCCCGCGGCTTTATCCGTCGGTCCGACCGGAGGCAGAATACCGCCGGTCACTGGCGCTTCTTAAACAGGTTAAAGACAAAGACCCTTCCATTCCCACCAAATCGGGACTCATGCTCGGACTGGGGGAAACCGGTCAGGAAATCAGGGAAACATTAAAAGACCTTCTTGACGCGGACTGCCGAATTCTGACACTCGGCCAATATCTTCAGCCATCAGAAGCGCATCTGCCGGCAGCGCGTTTCGTTCCCCCTGA
Source organism: Desulfobacterales bacterium HSG2 (assembly GCA_030378035.1). Classification (GTDB taxonomy): domain Bacteria; phylum Desulfobacterota; class Desulfobacteria; order Desulfobacterales; family 4be13; genus JAUCGI01. Next base: position 17,827 of record JAUCGI010000095.1, on the reverse strand, counting down.
AGAATTTGACGCGTGGCAGGAGACCGCCCTTAAAATGGGCTTTTCCCAAGTTGCCAGCGGGCCGTTTGTACGCAGTTCCTATCATGCCAAAGAACTGTATCAGGGAGTCAATCAATAAATCTTGCTCTTGCTCTTGCTCTTGCTCTTAATCTTAATCTTAATCTTAATCTTGCTCTTGCTCTTAATCTTAATCTCAATCTTGATCTTGATCGAACGGACGCGAGCATAAGCAAGATTAAGCGCAAGAGCAAGAGCAAGAGCAAGAGCAAGATTAAGAGCAAGATTAAGAGCAAGAGCAAGATTAAGAAAGGAAGTTATTCAGTCATATATCCTAAGTCTTGACGAATGTATTCCCCAAGTGTTATAGATTCTTTATTGTTTGGGAATATTTGAAAATAATCCGGCAAATTATTGCCAGGGAAGTTTTCTGGTCCTGCCAGGAATGTTTCAGATTCTGTCCGGCAATCATTCATTGCCGGAAATGTCTGAATTAACATAATCATAACCAAAGTATGGTATTATGCAATCTTTACCTCAATCCACAATTTTAGGCAAGTTGACAGTTATCGAAACTTTTGAACAGTACGATATCCCTGGTCTCTTCTCCTGCAAAAATTCCTCGGGCCAACATTACCTGGCGCTCTCAGCGCATGAGGACATCTACGCGTCAACATGGTTTTATCTTCCGGTTTCCAACCAAAGGTTGGATAAAATACGTTTTGGCAAAACGGATATTTATGAGGCTTATTTAACTGCCGAAGACGGTTTTGTTTTTGAGGTCATTATATCACCGGGAGGCGATGCCACAACAGTCAAATCACTCCCCTGTAGCGACATACAGGAAGATTGGCTGCCTCACAGGGGAAAAAGACTGTCCGTACCCGAAAATATGAGCGCCCAGCATATGGCGAAGATAACCCGCAGGGATATCCTGGAATTCGTTTTTGATTTTCCGGATTCTTTTGAATCAAAAGTGCCTTCCAGGATATTGGGTGATATTCTTATCACAACACAGGAACTGTTCGATTCCATCGGCTCAAGAAACTATAGCAGCACCCCGCCAATGAGAGGTCCGATTTCAAAAGACATACTTGTGCAGACAAAAATGAGTATCAATCAGGTATTCCAGGGGACTTTTGATATCCAGCTCATAGCTGATCAGAAAGCAGACGAAAACAATTCCTCTCTTATTGGCGAAGCTATCGGGGAGTTTACTTCACTTACACAGGCAATTAGCGACGGACAGCTTTTAAAAGAAAAACTTGTTTCGCTAAGGGGAAGGATTTTAACAAAATATGCCGCTTTTCTCAAGGCGATCAAACATTCCGGAAGCGATTTCAAATGTAACTGGGGATCACCCAAAGAGGGCTCCGGGGGAACCGCCTCTGTAAATAATCAGGAAGCCCGCAATGTTTTATCAATCATCAGGCGGCTCACCAAAAAAGCTTTGGAGGACAAGAAGGCGGCACTGTCGCGGGCGAATTTGAATGTTGCAGGGAATCAGCCGGAAGTCACAAAGGAAAAGGCGCTTTCGGACAGAGAGTCGGACACCGATTTGTAGTATTGTTCAGAGGCTTGCTGAATGAATCTTCAAAAGTTTTGAAAACTTCAAAAGTCTGAATTCATTTTTTGGCATCCTTCATAAAAGCTGGAAGTGGTTTACACTTTTTCTGACCGTGGAACAGTTTTGCAAACTGTTCCGAACGATTTGCAAAATCGTTCTACAGTAAAGTGTAAACTGACAAATGAAAGATGCCCATTTTTAACAATGTTTTTGATGGGAAGCCAAAGCGCCCCCTTCAATCCGAAAAGAGGCTGAGTATATGTATAAGGTTATGATCCGGGACAACATGTCTCCGATTGCAAAGGAGATACTGGAATCAACCGGGAAAATGGAAGTTGTCGCAGATAACGACAAGGCAAACAGCGATCCGGATGTGTTATCGGAAATTATCGGGGAATATCATGCTCTCGCAATCCGAAGCGGGACCAAGGTAACGGACCAGGTACTGAAGAAAGCTGAAAATCTCAGGGTGATCGGCCGCGCGGGCATCGGGGTGGATAATATCGATGTTCAGGCCGCAACAAAACGGGGAATCGTTGTTATGAACGCTCCCGGAGGGAATACCGTAACCACCGCGGAGCATGCCATATCAATGATGCTTGCCCTTGCCAGAAACATTCCCCAGGGAACCGCGTCCCTTCGTGAAGGCAAATGGGAAAAAAAGAAGCTGACAGGCACTGAAATCACGGGGAAAACGCTGGGGATCGCGGGGCTTGGCAATATCGGCAGGGTGGTGGCAGAAAGGGCAAAGGGTCTTAAGATGAATCTTATTGCAACTGACCCGTTTGTCAGCGAGGAGGCTGCGAAAGCGCTCGGGGTCGAACTTGTTTCCTCAGATGATCTTTTTGCCCGCTCAGATTTTATCACGCTCCATGTGCCCCGTCTCAAAGAGACAGCGAACATGATCAACGCGTCGGCCATCGGGAAAATGAAGCAGGGTGTCAGGATTATCAACTGCTCCAGGGGGGAAATTGTGAATCTTGATGATCTTTATCAGGCAGTTTCTGACGGACATGTCGCGGGCGCGGCCCTTGATGTGTTTCCAAAAGAGCCGCCCGACTCCTCTCTTCCCATATTCAGCCATCCGAATGTTATCTTCACCCCTCATCTCGGGGCAAGCACCAGCGAGGCCCAGATCAAAGTGGCGGAAATGATTGCCAATCAGATATCCGCGTATCTTGTCAATGACATCATCATCCATGCAGTGAACTTTCCGTCAGTCTCCAAGGAAGTTATGGATCAGCTCCGACCCCACCTTGATCTTGCGGAAAAGATGGGATCCCTTATGGGGCAGTTGGTGAGGAAAATTTATGATATCACCATCACTTACAGCGGTATTTTAACCGAATTTGAGACCAAGCCCGTCACCCATGCCGTGCTTAAAGGACTCCTGGCATCCTTTACCGACAAGCCGGTAAACTATGTGAGCGCGCCTGCCCTGGCCGCGGAAAAGGGAATCCACGTCAGGGAGATTTCAAGCTCTTCAACGGGTGACTTTTCAAGCCTTATCAAGGTAAAACTGGAAGGTCATGAAGAGGGACCGGACGAGATATGGGGCACGATTTTCGGCAAAAAATACCTCAGAATTGTCAGGCTTGGGAAGATTTACATGGACGCCATACCCGAAGGCTCGATGATTGTCATACAGAATATCGACAAACCCGGGGTTATCGGAAATGTCGGATCAACCCTCGGTCGTCACAATATCAATATCAGCCGGTTCCAGTTGGGAAGGCTCGGGGACCGGGCACTCTGCATGGTGAATGTGGACACTCCGGCAGATGACCGCGTTATTGAGGAGATAAAGACCCTGCCGAATATCATATCTGTATGTCAGGTGCATCTGTAATGCTGAACACAATAAACGAAAATCCGATCCGGAGCAAAGCTTCGCCTTGTGCGCGAACCGGAGACCGTAAGGATAAAGGTTAGGAACATTCCTGGTTCTAACAGATTTTGTGGCGGCCTCTGAAACGATACAGAACCAAAAAATCTGTTAGGACCAGGAATAAGAACTCATCAAACCCACAAACTCACAAACCACAAACTCACAAACTCATCAAACCCACAAACTCATCAAACCCACAAACTCATCAAACTCATCAAACTCATCAAACTCATCAAACTCATCAAACCCACAAACTCATCAAACTCATCAAACTCATCAAACTCATCAAACTCATCAAACTCATCAAACTCATCAAACTCATCAACAATCCTTCCATTCAGGTCCGCGCTTCTCTATAAACGCCTTCATTCCCTCCTGAGCATCTTCAGCAACGCAGTTTATGGCCATCATTTCTTTTGTGTGGTTATAGCCTGATGCTTCATCCAGGTCAATTTGGCTGTAGAAGGCTTTTTTTCCGAACGCCAGCGTAAACCGGCTGTGCCGGGCCAGCTCTTTTGCCAGATTTTCGGTCTCCGGAGCAAGCTCATCCGGCTCGACCACCTTGTTTACAAGCCCGAATTGTTCGGCCTCTTTTGCTGAAACAAACCGGCCGGTCAGAAGCATTTCCAAAGCCCGGCGTCTCCCGATCACCCGGGAGAGGGGGACCATGGGCGTGGAACAGAAAAGGCCGATTTTTACGCCCGGGGTGGCAAATCTGGCACCGGTTTCCGCGACGGCAAGGTCACAGGCCGCGACGAGCTGACACCCGCCTGCTGTGGCAATGCCGTGAACCTGGGCAATGACAGGCTGGGGCAGTTGATGAAGGGTCAGCATCATATCAGAGCATGCCGAAAAGACTTTGCGAAAATGGTGGATATCATAATCTTCCCCGGCCATTTCCTTTATGTCATGTCCGGCGCAGAAAACAGGGCCGTTCCCTTTGATTATCACGGCACGAACATCCGGATCTTCTGCAACTTTGTCCAGTTTCTTCTGCATGTCATCCATCAGTTCCAAAGAAAGCGCGTTGCGGCTTTTCGGACGATTTAATGTAAGGTGTCCAACAGATTCTTTTTTTTCAAACAGTACGGGGTCCATCAGGTCTCCTTGATAAATTTTAACCACGAAATACACGAAATACACGAAAACACTTTTTAATCCATCAGAGGCCAATGATTTTGTATATAATCTGCTATTGAATAGACATAATCAAAATCAAATCTCTCCACATTTGTCTTTAACAACCAGAATTTTCCATGAGCAAGCCAATTTCTGTATTTAACAATAGTAAAAAGTTCATTTACAATGGAAGTGTCTGAAACGAATGATCTCCAAGATTTTAATATGTCTTCATCGAATTTAACTTTTAACCCATTGTTTTTATATTTTTCTCCAAATATTCTTGAAAGTTCATCTTTCTTCTTTTGTTCACATCGTATTGCATAGTCAATTTTAAATTTTGCTTCAATTGCAGACATTAGGTTCAAAAGGTATGATAGTTCAATATCATGTAATTGCTTATTTCTTTCAGAGTTAATCTCATCTTCACTTTGGTGAATAAAAATTAAATCAAACTCCGGATTAACCCTGCTGAAATACAAATTAATTGAAGATTTGGCTAAATTTAAAGACTCAGCCATATCTTCAATACCCTGTTCACGATGAGATCCTGATAGTCTTTTACTCATTGATTAAATCCATTACCAATTCAAAGAAACTATCTTCATTTAACTCCATATATGTAATATTTGGAGCGGACGTGGCTATTTTCCATACCCAATCAGGTTCTTTCTGCTCTTCAATTTTCTTCTTTTCTTCATACTCATTTTTTTCATCATCACCGGTAAACACTTTAATATTGATTTTAGGTCTGGCAGATTTTTTGTCTGCTAAAACTAATTTAATAACGCCCTTTTTCCCTTTCACGTCCACGCGACCTTTTGTTCCGATTATAATTGTGCCAATCGGATCAAACAGTACAAGTTTATGATGGATATACAATCTCATTGATTGTACTTTGTAATATCCTAAATGTTCTTCATGTATATTTTTTTCAATAAAGTCTAATTTTACCTTACCGTTTTCCACATATTTTTTTAGCCATGATTGAATCATGGAATATAGCTCATTCAAATAGTATTTCCATGATTCAATCTCTTTTTCAGGATCAAATTTTTTTTCCGGTTCTTCATCTTTTGTATTAAGAAATTGCTCAAATTCTTTTCTACCCATTTTCTACTCCCTTATTTGAAATCAATAGTGGTTTGTCCCTAACCAAATTAACGGGTTGTATTCTCTGAAATTTCTTTTAACTATTCAACAAAAAACAACATGGATTACTTTTAAGCAACACAAACCAAAGGAAGCATTGCGGACGAGATTGCAAATCCGTCTTAAATCGCCTAACATATGGTAAAAATACTCTGAAAGTCAGAATAGCACAACATTTTTTTTTACCTGCAATTCATAACCCAATTATTACTTGAAAATCCATGTCCATTTATTGTATAGACATATTTGGATTGCCAAATACTAAAAGGCCCGTTAGGGCCGACATATTTGTAGGAATTTAAAAATGCTATTTGAATATAAAGAAAAAAGACCGAATATCGGCGAAAATGTTTTCATTGCCCCGACTGCCGTGATCATAGGGGATGTGGAAATAGGGGATAACGCGAGCATCTGGTATGGTACGGTTTTAAGGGGTGACTTGGCTCCTGTCAGAGTGGGCAGAAACACCAATATCCAGGATAACTGCGTCGTACATACGGATACGGACAAACCTGCTATTATCGGGGAGAATGTGACAATCGGCCATAACGCCGTTGTTCACGGATGCACGGTTGAAAACAACTGTCTTGTCGGCATCAGCGCGGTGGTGCTGAATGACGCGCATATCAAAGTCGGTTCTGTCATCGCGTCCGGTTCCGTGGTTAAAGAAGGTCAGCATATCGGCCCCTATCATCTTGTGGCGGGCACGCCTGCATCCCTTAAAAAAGAACTGACTGAAGCTCAGTCCGAAGCGCTTGGCGGCCCCGCAAAAACGTATCTCGGGCTTGCAAGCGAACATAAGAAAATCAGACAGATCGACTGATAATTCAGAGAGGAATACTGAATGAGCAAGCTGGTAAACGAGGAGTCATGGGTATGGGTTGTAATCCAGGATCCTGAAAAAAATGAGCAACTGCTGGGTCAGCATGATGAAAAGAGCGATGTATCATATATTCCGACTTTTCTGGAAAAAGATGAGGCCCTAAAATGCTACAATTATCTGGCTCTTGATAAAAGCCGGAAATACGATATCCAGGCGATGCTGTATGAAGAGCTGGCCAGCCAGGCATCTGAAAACGGATTCATGCTTTTTATTCTGAACGGATCCGGTGAGGTGCTTGAAAAAGCAGGCCCTTAAAGATGGACTTGTCTGTTTCTTCATCGACAATTTCCCGTCATGGAAGATGATCGTTCTGGCAGGGCCTCCGGGACTGGCATGGGCCTTTTTCTGTCTGTTTTTTGCAGGATGCCTGAAAAAAAACAAGGGGGCTGAAAACGGGCTATACCCGGAAGATATTCCATTTTCTCATATTTATGAGCGTGGCGCTGGTCCATTCGATCTGGGGAACCCCGATGGTCTGTCTCTTCGGAGGCATGACAACGCTTGTTATCTTTTATGCGATTTTTCGGGGCACCGGTCACATCCTCTATGAAGCCATGGCAAGGGAAACAGATGAGCCGCATCGGACCTATTATATCGTTGTTCCCTATTTTGCCACGCTGATCGGCGGTCTTGCAAGCAACATTTTATTCGGCCAGGCGGCAATTGTCGGGTATCTGGTCACAGGTTTGGGAGATGCCGTGGGTGAACCGGTGGGAACGCGGTTTGGCAGACATACTTACAAAGTTCCCTCCTTCCGAGGGGTTGAATCGGTGCGGAGTTATGAAGGGTCCGCGGCTGTGCTGGTTGTATGTACAGCCGCGATCACGGTGGGGTTATTTTGTGTCCCCAGTTACAGATGACGCAGAGATCATTCATTACAATACCATTATCAGGCATTTCTTAATCTTAATCTTAATCTTAATCTTGCTCTTGCTCTTGCTCTTTATCTTTATCTTTATCTTTATCCGATAAAGAGCAAAATAAAGAGCAAGAGCAAGAGCAAGATAAAGAGCAAGAGCAAGATAAAGAGCAAGAGCAAGATAAAGAGCAAGAGCAAGAGCAAGAGCAAGATTAATAGCAAGATAAAGAGCAAGATAAAAAATTGATAGTTTATGACGGGACATATCGTTTGCGGGGGTGTGATAGCGCGAAGAGGATCGGTAACTGGGCTCACTCATGGCGGTTAAGAATCATTGATCTTTCCATGAGCCAGCCGGATGTGCTGCATCTCAGGCCGATTATCGTTGTTGCCGGCCAGACCGGTGAGGGAATATTCAAGGCGAACTGTGCAGAAAATCTCGGTAAAAGAATATGCGGGGATTTCAACCTGAATGCCATGGGGATTCTCTGGGTCGAACACTTTCATAATGATCCTGAGAGTATGTATGTGGCAAGGTTTGAGCCGAAATTCAGTTTTGGATATGAAACATTTTATTCGGTTGACTGGAGGCATATCAGACCGAACGAGCTTGAAGCGATCCGCCCCTTTGTTCCCGAAGCTGAAAAGGTAAGAACTTGTTAGTTTTCGGGGGTGTTTTTCACACTCCGGAATCTTTGTCCGAGGTTCTGGTTAATGTTTCTCAAAATTGGTGAATCGGGTGAGCTCGATAACATCGGGAATCTGGACTTTGCCTTTTTTGCCGGAGATGAGATTTGCCTTCAGCGCCTTTGAAAGAACCTTTTTCACTTTCTGAGTGGAAATCCCCAGATCTTCTGTTATCTCTTTCACAAGTTCCTCAACCGGCATCTTATAACTCTCCACTCTGTTACCGGACCGGTCTCTGAAGATGAGCCGAAGCTGTTTGAGAATATAATAAGTGCAGTCGGTTGACGCGTAGGGATGAACATTTTCATTCGCTGTTCGGAGACGATCTGTCAGTGTGGAAACAATCTTTTCCATATAAGGCGGAAGTTTTTTAAGATTCTGCGAGATCACATGCTGGGTCAGCACAGCAGTTTCGGTCTCTTCTATGGCTTCCACGCTTGCGGAACGGGTCAGTTTCTCTTTTGATATGAGAGCCATCTCTCCGATGATATCTCCCTCACTCAGAGTCGCAAGTTCCACTCTGCGATCTTCTGTCTCAATAAAAACCTGAACTTTGCCCCTTACAATAAGATACGCCTCGTCCCCGGTTTCCCCCTGGCGCATGAGCATATCGCCTGCCGCGAAAATTTTCCTTTCCTGCTGTGACCATTTGCCCGATATGAGATCATCTATATCCTGAGCCATGTCTTCAACGGTCTGATAGCGGTCTGCTTTTTTACGGCCCATGGCCTTCATGATAATCCGGCATATCTCTTCGGGGATCTGTCTGGACGGATTTCGGATATGGGGAGGGACAATGTCCGCTTTTTCGGCTTTCCCGAGAATTTCATAAATGTCCTTGCCGAAATGAGGGGCTTCGAAGGTGAAAATATGGTAAAGGGTCGAACCCAGAAGGAAAATGTCGCTTCGTCTGTCCAAAAGACGGCTGTCTCCGGCCACCTGTTCCGGTGCCATATAGGTGGGGGAACCTTTGATGATATCACCTTTCCCCTTTAAGAGACGCATAACATCTTTTCGGAAATCCCTCATCACCGGATCCTTTTCCGTTTTCGGATCGCCGACAAATGTCGAGATTCCCCAGTCCATAAGAAGCACTTCTCCGTACCTGCCGACCATGATGTTATGAGGCTTGATATCCTGGTGAACGATGTTTTTGGAATGGGCAAAGGATACCGCGTCACACACTTTCCGGAAGATGTTCAGCATGCGATAGGTATTATATTTCTCAACGTATTCCGGATTTCCCTGCTTCACCTTGTCCAGGACATCGTTTAACGCTTCTCCCTCAGTCAGGAGCTTCATGGTGAAAAAAAGCCCTGTATCCTGTGTCAGACCCAGTTCATGGACCGGAATGATATTGGGGTGCTCGAGCAGACCGGTAATTTTTGCCTCTGCAATGAAATCACTTAAGGCATTGGGTTTGTCTTTGAACTTGGGCAAAATGACTTTCATTGCCAGCATGCGCTGCAAATCCTGGTCCAGCACTTTAACTATTGATCCCATGCCTCCGGCAACTATGTTTCTCCGGAATTTGTATTTACCGTCTTCGTGTTCTTTTTTGATCAGTTTGCTATAGTACTGACCTTCCAAAACCGAAGACGCATATTCTTCAGAACCGAAACCCGGCTCCTCTGTCACAGTCTCGGATTCAAAGTCTTCATCGTATTCCACAGGCTCGGGTTCAGGAGCGGCAGCCACTTCTTCGGATGATGCTTCAGTTTTCAAACCGAGTGCTTTCAGTTCGTCCTGTGATATGGCCACAGTCGCCTCATAGTTCTGAGATTCGGGCGCGGGTTCGGACTCGGCAGACTCGGCTTTCAAACCGAGTTCTTTCAATTCCTCCTTTGATATGGCCACAGTCGCCTCATAGTTCTGAGGCGCGGGTTCAGGTTCGGGCGCGGGCTCGGACTCGGACTCGGGGGCAGACTCCGTTTTTAATCCCAGGTCTCTCAGTTCTTCCTTTGATATGGCCACAGTCGCCTCATAGTTCTGAGGCGCGGGTTCAGGTTCGGGCGCAGGTTCGGGCGCAGGTTCGGAATCGGGGGCAGACTTCGTTTTTAATCCCAACTCTCTCAGTTCTTCCTTTGATATGGCCACAGTTGCCTCATAGTTCTGAGGCGCGGATTCAGGTTCGGGCGCGGGCTCGGACCCGGGCGCGGGCTCGGACTCGGGCGCGGGCTCGGATTCGGGCGCGGGCTCGGACTCGGGTGCGGGCTCGGACGCGGATTCGGGCGCGGGTTCGGTTTTCAAACCAAGTTGTTTCAGTTCTTCCTTTGATATGGCAATAGTGGCTTCATAGTTCTGAAGCGCGGATTTAGGTTCGGGCGCAGGTTCGGGCGCAGGTTCGGGCGCAGGTTCGGGCGCAGGTTCGGGCGCAGGTTCGGCCTCGGGGGCAGGCTCGGTTCTCAAACCAAGTTGTTTCAGTTCTTCCTTTGATATGGCGATAGTGGCTTCATAGTCCTGAGGCTCGGGATCAGTATCGGGCTCGGGCTCGGGCGCATGCTCGGTTTTCAAACCGGGTTCCTTTGATACAGCCTCATAGTTCTGAGGTGCAGGTTCAGACTCGGGTGCAGGTTCGGACTCGGGTGCAGGTTCGGACTCGGATGCGGGTTCGGACTCGGGTGCAGGTTCGGACTCGGGTGCAGGTTCGGACTCGGGTGCAGGTTCGGACTCAGGTGCAGGTTCGGTTTTTAGTCCAAGGTCTTTCAGTTCTTCCCTTGACAGAGCAATAGTCGCGTCGTAGTTTTGCTGAGGCGCTGTCTCAGGCTCTTCCTTCAGTTTGACAGTCTTCTGATCGGGTTTACCCTTTCCAGATAGTTTGCTCATTATTGGTTTTCCTTAACTAAAATCTGATTCCAACTCAGCCTGCACCTCCAGAGAACATTCTGTTAATGAATGTCAGGTTTTTCTGAAAGGCGCTCAGGACTGAAAACTAATGCTGAATTATATGAATCTTACCACCGAATACACCTATAATCAAACCTTTTTTCGGGAATATTTGGAGGAATAATGAAATATGAATCTTACCACCGAATACACCTATAATCAAACTTTTTTTCGGGAATATTTGGAGGGATAATGAAAAGAGTTCAGACTACCAGGGTGCGGGGTGCTGGTTTGCCGGTTCAGACAAGCAGCCGGCAACCAGCCATTCAGAGATGATTATCAGGTTCCCATTGTCCATGAAGCCAGATATTTTTCCTGTTCGGGAGTGAGCGTATCAATGGCAACATCCATGGCAGCCAGTTTTTCCTTGGCAATTTCCTTGTCGATCTCCTCAGGAACCGGATAGACCGCTTTTTCAAGGGAAGCGCCGCTTTTCAGCATATATTCGATGCCGAGGGCCTGGTTGGCAAAGCTCATGTCCATGACACTGGAAGGATGCCCTTCGGCAGCCGCGAGATTGATCAGCCTGCCGTCACCGAGAACATTGATCCGTTTGCCGTTTTCCATCACATGCTCTTCCACAAAGGCTCTTATGGTTCTTACGGATTTTGTGATCTCTTTCAGCCCCTCAAGATCGAGTTCAACATTGAAATGACCTGAATTCGCGACAATGGCGCCGTCTTTCATGGTTTCAAAATGCTCTTTCCGTATGACACTGATGTTTCCTGTGAGCGTGCAGAAGAAATCGCCGACCTTTGCAGCCTCCTCGATGGGCATCACCATAAAACCGTCCATGACCGCTTCAAGCGCGGCAGTCGGCTCCACTTCGGTGACAACCACATTCGCGCCCATTCCCCGCGCGCGCGTGGCAAGGCCCCTGCCGCACCACCCATATCCGCAGACAACAAAACAGCTTCCGGCAATCAGGCGGTTTGTCGCCCGGATCATCCCGTCAATCGTGCTTTGGCCAGTCCCGTAGCGGTTATCAAAAAAATGCTTGGTCTTAGCATCATTTACGGCAATGATGGGGTATTTCAGCACCCCGTCCGCGGCCATGCTTCTGAGGCGTATGATGCCGGTGGTGGTCTCTTCAGTACCCCCTTTCACCCCCTCCAGCATTTCGGTCCGATCCGTGTGAAGCGTGGAAACCAGGTCCGCGCCGTCATCCATTGTATATTGAGGTTTGCCGTCCAAAACAGCATTGATATGCTTGTAATATGTCTTGTTGTCTTCGCCTTTTATGGCAAAAACCGGGATCTCATCATTTTTGACAAGGGACGCGGCCACATCATCCTGAGTGCTCAGCGGGTTGGAAGCGCAAAGCAAGATACTGGCCCCCCCGGCCTTCAATGTCTGCATCAGAGAGGCGGTTTCGGTGGTCACATGCAGACAGGCAGCGGCAATAATGCCGTTTAAGGGTTTTTCCTTTTCAAATCTTTCCCGAATACGGTTCAGAACCGGCATACTCTGATTGGCCCATTCAATACGAAGCGCGCCTTCTTCAGCCAGATTAATATCCTTAATATCGTAATCCATTCTTTATATTCTCCTTGGTTATCGGTTATCGGTTATCGGTTATCGGTTTGCGGTTATCGGTTATCGGTTTGCGGTTTACGGTTTGCGGTTTACGGTTTACAGTTTACGGTTTACGGTTTACGGTTAGCGGTTGATGGTTATCCATGTTCCGTTGCCACTGACAACCGTAAACTGATAACCGTAAACCGTAAACCGTAAACCGTAAACCGTAAACCGTCAACTGTAAACCGTCAACCGTCAACCGCCTACAGCCCCGCCTTTTCTTTCAGCACATCTGCCTTATCTGTCTTTTCCCATGTAAATCCGTCTTCATCCCGGCCGAAGTGACCGTAAGCCGCGGTTTTGCGGAAGATGGGTTGCAAAAGATCAAGGTATTCGATGATTGCGGCAGGTCTCAGATCAAAAACCTCATTGATGATCTCTTTGACCCTCTGTTTGGGAACAACCCCTGTTCCCATCAGATCCACCATCACGGAGACCGGTTTCGCCACTCCGATGGCATAGGCAATCTGGACCTCGCATTTTTTTGCAATGCCCGCGGCGACAATGTTCTTCGCGATATGCCTGGCCATGTAGGAACCGCTTCGATCCACCTTGGACGGGTCTTTTCCGGAAAAGCATCCGCCGCCGTGGCTCCCCTGTCCGCCGTAAGTATCCACAATGATCTTGCGGCCGGTAAGCCCGCAGTCACCCATGGGGCCGCCGATGACAAACTTGCCGGTGGCATTGATAAAATAGCGGGTATCCCCGTCTATCATATTTTTGGGAACCACCTTCTTAATCACCTCTTCGATAATCGCTTCTTTCAGATCTTCGTAGGTGACACTCGGTTTGTGCTGCGCGGCAATGACTATCGTGTCCACCCGTTTCGGTGTGCCGTTTTCATATTCAATGGTAACCTGGGACTTGCCGTCGGGCCGGAGGAAATCCAAAGCGCCGTTCTTTCGGACGGTGGACAGGCGGCGGCACAGCTTGTGCGCGAATGTGATAGGCATGGGCATCAGTTCAGGGGTCTCATCAGAGGCAAAGCCGAACATCAGGCCCTGATCCCCCGCGCCCTGCTCCTTGTCCGGAGCCGAGTCAACTCCCTGGGCAATGTCGGGCGACTGACGATCAATACTTGTGATGACCGAGCAGGTCTGCCAGTCAAAGCCCATCTGTGATGAAGAGTATCCGATGTCACGGATGGTTTTCCGGACCACATCGGGCATATCCACATAGCACTCGGTTGTAATTTCCCCGGCAATAAAAGCCATACCGGTGGTGACAAGGGTTTCACAGGCCACCCGGCATCCTTTGTCCTGGGCCATGATCGCGTCCAATATGGAATCCGATATGGCGTCAGCCACCTTGTCAGGATGGCCTTCGGTAACAGATTCGGATGTAAACAGAAACTTTTCTTTGCTCATAAAATAACATCTCCTTAGTTTTGTCAGTTGTCAGTTGTCAGTTGTCATCTTAACAGATGCCGCTGTCACTGACTCACAACTTATGTCTTATGTTGCGGGTGAGTTCCGATGTGTTCGGCTCTCCCGCATGAATGACAGTTAAACATTCCATTCAAAAAATTGACAGTTTGTTTCATAAATAACGGGAAAGGTCAATGGGGTGGAGAGAGTATTGCATTGTCTATCAGACGGGTTTTTCCAACCTTGACGGCAAGCGCCATCAGCGCGGGCCTGTCAATGCTCTGCATGTCATCAAGTGTTTCAGCATCGCAGATGGCAATGTAATCAATGACAGTCTCCGGATGGGATGTGATAATTGCCGATGCTTCCTCAATAATCTTTGCCGCGTCGGTTATGCCTTTTTCAATAATCGCCCGCGCTTTTTTTAATGATTTGCTGAGGGACAGGGCTGAAACGCGCTGCTCATCTGTCAGATAACTGTTTCGGGAGCTCATGGCAAGACCGTCAGGCTCCCTTACAATGGGGCCTCCGACGATCTCAGTGTCAAAATTCAGATCCCGTGCCATCTGACGGATAACCAGCAGTTGCTGATAATCCTTTTCACCGAATATGGCAATATCCGGTTTGACAATGTTGAACAGTTTGGTGACGACTGTTGCCACGCCTCTGAAATGAACGGGTCTGGAAATTCCACAAAGATGATTCGGCAGCTTTTCCAGTTTTATGTATGTCTGAAATTCCCTGCCATACAGTTCATCCGGAGCGAATATGACATCCGCTCCCTCTTTTTCAGAAAGTTCGCAATCCCTGTCAAAATCTCTCGGATACGATTCCAGATCCTCAGTCGGACCGAACTGTGCGGGGTTGACAAAAATGCTCACCGCCAGTTTGTCTCCGAGCCTGCGTCCCTCCTTCATAAGAGATAAATGCCCTTCATGAAGAAAGCCCATGGTGGGAACAAACGCGATTCTTTTGTCCTGGCGTTTCACAGCATCAGACCAGGTCTGCATCTCTTTTACTGTTTTAATAATTTTAATGGCTTATACCTCACTTATTTTTTTTAGCCTGAATTATAAATATTTTCAGGCGATTCTTCAAACGGGCTGTCTCCTTTGTTCCTCTCCGCAAATTACTTCCGAGCTCCGGGCAACATCGGTGACTTTCACTCCTTCTTTTGTATGAACCCAACACTCCGATATTATTACGTCTTTCGATCATCAGGTTCTTTGAAAACCGCAGAGGAGCGCGGAGGTTCTCCCCGGTCTCTTCACATCTCTGTGTGACTCCGCGGATTCTCTGTGTTTCTCAGAGATTTCTGACGGGGCAGCATGTTAAAAGAACTTGATCATCGAGTGACATATTCCCCGCTTGTTGCTCCGGATTTTTTCTGATTATAACGGATTCAGGATCCCTTGAACTTGAACCTGCATATATTATCCCAGTTTTTTGCTGTCTGCATCATCGTAATACCTTAATACCTTAATTTTTATATTTTTTGTTTGGTAGTTACGTCTTCTCCGCATTTTCGGAACGGATTGCCAAGTCCCCTGGCCACAAATTTTTCTGTAGTCACCTTTGCGCCTTTTCTTTGTGCCTTTGCGACGTTTGTTCGAGATATAAAATGCCGAAAACTTATGGCCACCTACTTATAAATTTTTCCGTACCCTTCTTTGTGCCTTTGTGTGAGATATGAAATCATGGAAAACTTCCGGCCGAGTAATTATCCGTATCTCCGGTCGGTCTCGGATATTCCACTGCAAACCCGCTGATCAGCAAATATTCGGCCCCATGCGAGTTTAATCTTGATCTTAATCCTGCTCTTAATCGCGTCCATCCAGGAGCAGCATTAAGACTAGGAGTTCGGTTCTTTTGAAATGGGAATATCAATTGCCAAATCCGATTTCATACCATGAAAGTCCAAAAATCAACTATAATACCGAAACTGCCAGATGTCAACAAATCACATCAGAAGTCATGTTTTGAAAACATTGATGATGCCCGATGAATTATATGAAAGTGTCTGGTGTCTGGCGGTTCGGAATATCATTTGGGTTCCAAGTCAAAATCAGAAAAATTCTTCAAATCTTTCTGATTTTGCCCGGAATCACATATTGTGTCAGCATTCGGATACCATCAGTGTTCGCTGATGCGAGCATCCCTGCTCTGATTTTATCCGGCCGCTCTGATAATGCCCGAAATATCATCAATGTTATTGGCTTTTTTACCGACGATTGCGTGGTAACAAAGCTCCTCACCTGCGACCGAAAGTCTGTGGCAGTATTTCCTTTCCTGAAGAATGACGAGATTATCATCCATGATTTTGCCGATCACATCACCGTAGCCGCTACTATCCGCTTTTGAAAGAAATTTTTCCTTGATATTAAAGGCGACCCAGGCATCATTCTTCAACAGGTTGAAGGCGTTCATAAAGGCCCTTGTCGGAATATCATCAAAGCCCAGTGCCGCGACTGTGACAAGGGTGTTGAAGTTGTATTCCTCAAACTTCCTTTTTTCCTCATCCTCGAGGCAGGTCATATCCAAGACATAATAGTCATCATAAACTCCTGGCCGGTCCCGCTCCGCGGCTTCTTTGGCTTCAGGCAGGATATCGACGCCCACCAGAAAATCACAGCCCATCTTCCTGACGATCTCCCCGACCATGCCGTTGCCCGCGCCAAAATCGAAAACACGAAGGGCCGAGTCCTGCTCACCCTTTTTTTTAATTTCCTCATTCAGCAATTCACAGACAACTTTCGGGGAAACGCATCCCAGACGCTTATAAAAAATATCTTCATACAGGCCGGGAATCCTGTATATTTCATCATAATCATGGCTCCTCACCTTTTTTACCTGCCCCTCATGCTTCACCATAAACCATTCCTCGTTCTGGTCGAGTTGTTCCCCAATTTCCGGAAGAATGATTTCATAGTCTGATGTGTCCATATACCTCTCCTTTCTGCTCGTTATGTGAAAGTTGCCTGTTGCAGCTTTCATGCTTCAGCAGATGTTAAAGTTAATTTTGGAATCCCAAGTCCCATGGTCAAAAATTTTTCGGGATTTTCCGCTGGCTTCCTTCTGTCATTCCAGGTAATGATAAGAATCAGCAGGATTCTTATCATTTAACCCGGAATCCATTGTTTTATCCGAAAATTCACATTTTTTCAGGGATTAAGGCCATAAGCAAGGAAAATCCTTACCCCTTAACTCCTAACCCCGGAAGTGTAAACTGACAAATGAAGGATGCTTTTTTCAGTCAGCATAAAGCCCATCCTCATTTCATGCACCTCTGTGACAGATCGGAACCCCCCTTTTTATCCGCCCATCACATCATGCTGCTGCTGATGCCTGAAATATCATTAACTTTCTTACCAACGATTGCGTGGTAACAAAGCTCTTCACCTGCCACCGAAAGTCTGTGGCAGTATTTCCTTTCCTGACGGATGACGAGATTGTCATCCATAATTTTGCCGATCATATCGCCGTAACCGGTATTATCCGTTTCCGAAAGAAATTTTTCCTTGATGTTAAAGGCGACCCATGCATCATCCTGCAACAGGTTGAAGGCGTTCATAAAGGCCATTGTCGGAATATCATCGTAACCCAACGCGGCGACCGTGACAAGGGTGTTGAAGTCGTATCCTTCAAACTTCTTTTTTTCCTCCTCCTCAAGGGAGGTCATGTCCAAGACATAATAGTCGTCGTAAATCCCGGGACGGTCCCGTTCCGCAGCCTCTTTGGCTTCGGGCAGGATATCGACGCCTACCAGAAGATCACATTCCATATCCCTGATGATCTCCCCGACCATGCCGTTGCCCGCGCCGAAATCGAAAACACGAAGGCCCGA
>JAUCGI010000094.1 GCA_030378035.1 Desulfobacterales bacterium HSG2 | reverse complement strand
GCAATCCGAGCAGAGCGGGGAGGTGTGATTCCGGCTCGGATTTGGCAATCCGAGCAGAGCGGAGAGGCATGGATTGATGTTATAGGTAATCACGCTCAATGAAGAAGGAGGGTATTATGAAGAATGTGTGTGTGAAAATGATGATGTGTCTGCTTATCGTGGTGCTGTGTTCGGGACAGGGCTTTGCCAAAGATCCGGTTCAGCCTCTTACGGTCCGACTGAACTGGATACCGAATGTTCAGTTTGCGGGAATACTGCTCGCCAAAGAGCGGGGATGGTATAAGGACGCAGATGTTGATTTGACAATCAAGGGTTGGGAAGAAGGCATCTCACCAACCAGCGAGGTTCTTTCGGGAAAGGCTCAATTGGCTATAATCGAAGGTATTGAATTCATACGAACCAGAACAGAGGGAAATGCCGTTAAAGCGATTGCCACCGTCTTCCAAAAATCACCATTCTGTCTTATGAGCAAGCAGGAACAGGGAATAGACAGCCCTGAGAAGCTGATCGGGAAAAAGATCGGGATAGATTCCCAGGAGACAGAACTGATGATTAAAATCATGTTGTCAAGCCGGGGACTGAAATTTGAGGGTATTATACCTGTGCCGGTGGGCTGGGACCTCGATCCTCTTATCAAGGGCGAAGTTGATGCGTATCCCGCATTTATGAATGACCAGCCGCTGCTCATGAAAGAATTGGGGCACAAGGTCTCTTATATTCCTGCTCTTGAGCATGGATATGATTTTTACAGCGGGGTTTGTTTTGTTACAGAAACAATGATTCAGAAGCAGCCGGATATGATCCGGAAATTTCTGGACGCAACGCTGCGGGGATGGAGAGAATCATTCAAAGACCCGGCAGGAACCGCAAAATTGGTCGTGGAAAAATATTATCCCAAAGGCTCGGTCAGTCAGCAGACAGAATCGCTGAAAGTGTTCAAATTTCTGGCGAGACTGGGCGAAGGCAGAAAATATCTCGGATGGATGGAAGAGGAATACTGGGCAAAGGGGATTGACATCCTGCACAAGTTTAAGCAGACTGACAGGAAAATTCCTGCTGCGGATGTGTTCACTATGAAGTTTCTGGAAGATGTTTATTTCGGGAAGAAGAAATAAGACCTACGAGGTTTCCAAAACTTCGTAGGTCTCGGCAAAAAAAGGAGGTATCATGAAAGATGTGGGTGTGAGGCTGATGATGTGTCTGCTTGTCGTGGTGCTGTTTTCAGGACAGGGCTTTGCCAAAGAGCCGCTTCAGCCGTTTACGATTCAGTTGAACTGGCTGACGAATGTCGAGTTCGCCGGGGTTCTGCTGGCAAAAGAGCGGGGATGGTATGAAAAAGCCGGGATTGATCTGACTGTCAGGGGATGGGAATCAGGTCTTTCTCCAATTGAGGAAGTTATTGCCGGAAAAGCTCAGATCGGGGTGGTGGGAGGTGCGAATATAATAAAAGCCCGGTCAAATGGGAAAAAGATCAGAGCGGTTGCAGCCAAGTTCCAGAAATCGCCTTTTTGTCTGATAATCAAGAAAAAACAGGGGATAAAAACACCTGGTCAGCTCAGGGGAAAGAGAGTGGGAATCTTCCATCCGTCCACGACCTTAATGACAAAAATTGTCCTGGCTGACGCGGGGATAAAATATGATGACATTATCCCCGTCAAGATAGGATGGGATATTCAGTCATTTCTTGATGACAGGATAGATGTGCGTCCGGGCTACATGAATAGCGAACCTCTGAGCATTAAGGAAAAAGGATATGAGATCAATATCATTCCCGCATTCAGACACGGATACGATTTTTACAGCGATGTTTACTTTGTGACTGACACAGTGATTCAGAAGCAGCCGGACATGATCCGGAAATTTTTGGACGCAACACTGCGGGGATGGAAAGAGGCGTTTAATGACTTGGCAGGAACCGCAAAACTGATCGTTGAAAAATATTATCCCGAAGGCTCGGTCAAACAACAGACGGAATCGCTGAAAGTGTTCAAATTTCTGGCGAGGCTGGGCGAAGGCAGAAAATACCTCGGATGGATGGAAGAGGAATACTGGGCAAAAGGGATTGACATCCTGCACAAGTTCAAGCAGACTGAGAGGAAAATTCCTGTTGGGGATGTGTTCACTCTGAAGTTTTTGGAAAGTGTTTATTTCAAGAAATAAGACCTACGAGGTTTCCAAAACCTCGTAGGTCTTCAGCAAAAAGGAGGGTATTATGAAAAATGTGTGTGTGAAAATGATGATGTGTCTGCTCATCATGGCGATCTGTTCGGGGCAGGGCATTGCCAAAGAGCCGCTTCAGCCTGTGACGATCCAATTGGACTGGGTGGCGAATGTCGCGTTTGCCGGTATTCTGGTGGCAAAAGATCGGGGGTGGTACCAGGAGACGGGAATCGATCTGACAATCAGAGAAGCGGAATCAGGGCTGTCAACAATTGATGCGGTGCTTGCCGGAAAGGCTCAGATCGGGGTGGCCGAAGGGGCTGAGATCATAGAAGCCAGGGTAAAAGGTCAGAAGGTCAGAGC
Source organism: Desulfobacterales bacterium HSG2 (assembly GCA_030378035.1). GTDB lineage: Bacteria > Desulfobacterota > Desulfobacteria > Desulfobacterales > 4be13 > JAUCGI01. The sequence goes on along the minus strand of JAUCGI010000094.1, from coordinate 16,546 downwards.
AGTCGCAGCTCATTTTCAGAAATCGCCCTACTGCCTGATCAGCAAGAAATCGTCAGGAATCACGGCACCTGACCAACTGGCCGGAAAAAGGATCGGAATATCTCCGTATGATATAACATTGATGCTTAAAATTGTTCTGGCCAATCAGGCAGTGGCATTCAAGGATATCGTGCTTGTCCGGGTGGAGAATTTTCAGCCCCTTGTTGATGATGAGATCGATGTTTGTCAGGGATATATGAGCAATGAATTGTTGACTCTGAGACAACAGGGTCATAAGGTTGCATACATCCCCGCGTTCAAATACGGTTATGATTTTTACTCGTCGGTATGCTTTGTGACAGATGCCATGATTCAGAAACATCCGGAACTTATCCGGAAGTTTCTGGAAGTGTCACTTCGGGGATGGGAAGAGGCGTTCAAAAATCCGGCAGCGACGGCCCAAGTCGTTGTGGAGAAATATTATCCCGAAGGCTCGGTTCCGCACGAGACAGAATCGCTGAAGATGCTCGAGTTAGTGGCGAGACTGGCTGAAGGCAGAAAACGCCTCGGATGGATGGAAGAGGAATACTGGGCAAAGGGGATTGACATCCTGCACAAGTTTAAGCAGACTGACAGGAAAATTCCTGCTACGGATGTGTTCACTCTGAAGTTTTTGGAAAGTGTTTATTTCAAGAAATAAGACCTACGAGGTTTCCAAAACCTCGTAGGTCTTCAGCAAAAAAGGAGGGTGTTATGAAAAATGTATGTGTGAAAATGATGATGTGTCTGCTCATCGTGGTGATCTGTTCGGGACAGGGCATTGCCAAAGAGCCGCTTCAGCCCGTGACGATCCAACTGAACTGGGTGACAAATGTCCAGTTTGCCGGGATCCTGATGGCCAAAGAGCGGGGATGGTATGAAGATGCTGGGATTGATCTGACCATCAAAGGCTGGAAAATAGGAATTTCGTCAATTGACGAAGTCGTTGCCGGGAGAGCGCAAATCGGTGTGGCCGAAGGAGACACACTGATAAAAGCCGGAGTAAACGGAAACGCACTCAGAGCGATTGCAACACAGTTCCAGGAAACGCCGTTTTGCCTGATGAGCAAGAAATCTCTCGGCATAGAGACGCCCGAACAACTGAGGGGAAAAACTGTCGGGATTAATTCCCCCGAATCTGTTGTCATGACTAAAATCGTACTCGCAAGCAAAAGGCTTGGATACAAAGACATCGTACCTGTCCAGGTGGGATGGGATATCGCTCCGCTTATTAATGACAAGATTGATGCATATGCGGCGTTTATGAATCATGATCCGCTTTATATGAAGGAAAAAGGATATGAAATCAATATCATTCCCGCATTCAGATACGGGTATGATTTTTACAGCGGGGTTTGTTTTGTGACAGAGACAATGATCCGGAAGCAGCCGGATTTGATTCAGAAATTTATGGACGTAACATTGCGCGGATGGAAAGAGTCCTTTAAAGATCTGGCAGTAACCGCGAAACTGGTCGTGGAAAAATATTATCCCGAAGGCTCGGTCAGCCAGCAGACGGAATCCCTGAAAGTGTTCAGGTTTCTGGCGAGACTGGGCAAAGGCAGAAAATATCTCGGATGGATGGAAGAGGAATACTGGGCAAAGGGGATTGATATCCTGCACGACTTTAAACAGACTGACAGGAAAATTCCTGCTGCGGATGTGTTCACTCTGAAGTTTTTGGAAAGTGTTTATTTTGGAAAGAAGAAATAAGTTCGTCAAAAAAAGGAGGGTGTTATGAAGAATGTGTGTGTGAAAATGATGATGTGTCTGGTTATCGTGGCGATGTGCGTCGGACAGGGCATTGCCAAAGAACCGCTTCAGCCTGTCACGATCCAACTAAACTGGGTGACAAATGCCGAGTTCGCCGGCATTCTGCTGGCAAAAGACCGGGGGTGGTATGAAGAGGCGGGGATTGATCTGACCGTCAAAGGGTGGGAAGCCGGGATTGATCCAATTGATGAAGTTGTTACAGGAAAGGCTCTGATCGGAGTAACGGAAGGCTCTGATATAATAAAAGCCAGAGTTAATGAAAAAAAGATCCGAGCGACTGCGGTTCAGTTTCAGAAATCGCCGTTTTGTCTGGTAAGCAAGAAAAGTCTGGGAATAGAAACACCTGAGCAACTGACCCAAAAAAAAATTGGAACCAACACCGCCGCCGGGATATTAATGACAAAAATCGTCTTGGCAAACGCGGGGCTGAAATACAATGACATCACGCCTGTCAGGATAGGGTGGGATATTCAGGTTCTGTTTGATGACAAGATAGATGTATATCCGGGCTACATGAACAATGAACCGCTGACCATGAAAGAAAAGGGATATGAAACCAATGTCATTCCCGCATTCAAGTACGGGTACGATTTTTACAGCGAAGTTTATTTTGTGACCGATACAATGATTCAGAAGCGCCCGGACCTGATCCGGAAATTTCTGGACGCAACACTGCGGGGATGGAAAGAGGCGTTTAATGACTTGGCAGGAACCGCAAAACTGGTCGTGGAAAAATATTATCCGGAAGGCTCGGTTCGGCAACAGACGGAATCGCTGAAAGTGTTCAAGTTTCTGGCGAGACTGGGCGAAGGCAGAAAATACCTCGGATGGATGGAAGAGGAATACTGGGCAAAGGGAATTGACATCCTGCACAAGTTCAGGCAGACTGACAGGAAAATTCCTGCTGCGGATGTGTTCACTCTGAAGTTTTTGGAAAGTGTTTATTTTGGAAAGAGGAAATAAGTTCGTCAAAAAAAGGAGGGTGTTATGAAAAATGTATGTGTGAGGATGATGATGTGTCTGCTTATCGTGGTGATGTGTTCGGGAGAGGGCATTGCCAAAGAACCGCTTCGGCCCATGACGATTCAGTTGAGTTGGGTGACGAATGTCGAGTTCGCCGGCATTCTGCTGGCAAAAGAGCGGGGATGGTATGAAGATGCCGGGATTGACCTGACGATCAGAGGATGGGAGGCAGGTCTGGATCCGGTTGAAGAGGTCGTTGCCGGAAAAGCTCAGATCGGCGTGGATGAAGGTGCGGATATAATAAAAGCCGGATCAGAGGGAAAAAAGATCAGAGCTGTTGCAGCCCAGTTCCAGAAATCGCCATTTTGTCTGATAAGCAAGAAAAAGCTGGGAATTGAAACCCCTGCACATCTGAAAGGAAAAATGGTCGGAGTGAAGCATCCCCCTACCATCTTAATGACAAAGATCATCCTGGCAAGTGCGGGACTGAAATACGATGACATCACACCTGTCAAAATAGGATGGAGCACTCAGTCACTTCTTGAGGACAAGGTGGATGTATATACGGGTTACATGAACAACGAACCGCTGGTTATGAAGGAAAAAGGATATGAGATCAGCGTCATTCCCGCATTCAAACACGGATACGATTTTTACAGCGGGGTTTGTTTTGTGACAGAGACAATGATCCGGAAGCAGCCGGACCTGATCCGGAAATTTCTGGAAGCAACACTGCGGGGATGGAAAGAATCATTCAAAGACCCGGCAGGAACCGCAAAACTGATCGTGGAAAAATATTATCCCGAAGGCTCGGTCAGCCAGCAGACGGAATCGCTGAAAGTGTTCAAATTTCTGGCGAGACTGGGCGAAGGCAGAAAACGCATCGGATGGATGGAAGAGGAATACTGGGCAAAAGGGATTGACATCCTGCACAAATTCAGGCAGACTGACAGGAAAATTCCTGTTGCTGATGTGTTCACTCTGAAGTTTTTGGAAGATATTTATTTTGGGAAGAAGAAATAAGTGCCGGACATGAGACCTCCGAGCCAGAAAACAAAACAGATCAGAACCTCGGAGGTCTTTGATGGCCGCAAAAAGAGGAGGTATTATGAAAAATGTGTGTGTGAAAATGATGATGTGCCTGGTTATCGTGGCGATGTGCGTCGGACAGGGCATTGCCAAAGAGCCGCTTCAGCCGCTTACAATTCAACTGAACTGGATGCCGACCGTCCAGTTCGCCGGGATTCTGCTTGCCAAAGAGCGGGGATTGTACGAGGAAGCAGGAATCGATCTCACTGTCAGACCTTGGAAAGAAGGGGTGATACCTGTTGAAGAGGTCATTTCCGGAAAAGCACAGGTTGGTATAGCCGAAGGGGATGATCTGATAAAAATCAGGACAGAGGGAAAGCCTGTCAGAGCGATTGCGGTACAATTCCAAAAATCACCGATGTGTCTGGTCAGCAAAAAAGAACAGGGAGTGGTAAAGCCTGAACATCTTGTGGGAAAAAAAATCGGGTATAGTGATCCGGCAGCACTTGTCATGGTAAAACTTATACTGGCAAGCGCAGGATTTAAATATGAGAATGTCAGGACCGTTGAGGTACAATGGGACCTTCAACCTCTTCTCAGGGGTGAAGTTGAGGTGCGCACAGCATTTTTGAATGAGGAACCCCTGATTTTGAAAGAGATGGGATATGAGGCCACATATATTCCCGGCTTCAAATACGGGTATGACTTTTACAGCGGCGCTTATTTCTCAACAGATACGATGATTCATAATCATCCGGAATTTATTCAGAAGTTTCTGGATGTAACGCTACAGGGATGGAAAGAATCATTCAGAGACCCGGCTGCAACCGCAAAACTGGTCGTGGGAAAATATTATCCCGAAGGCTCGGTCAGTCAGCAGACAGAATCTCTCAAAGTGTTCAAGTTCTTGGCGACAATAGGGATAGGAGAGAATCTCATCGGATATATGGAACGTCCGTTCTGGCAGAAAGGAATTGACATCCTGTACAAATTCAAGCAGATTGACAGGAAAATTGCCGCGGAAGACGTGTTCACATCGGAATTTCTGAAGGCAAAATCTCTGGAGAAATAATCAGTAAAAAAACCCGGTTTTTCAAAAAAACCGGGTTTTTCGCACTAAAAAAAGCTGATTATAACGCTCTTCGGGGAGGTTGCTCTGTTCGTGATGAACGTGAACATGAACATGAATTTGAACCTGAACGTGAAGATTCATTTGCGGGCAAGTTCAAGTTCAGGTTCAAGTTCAAGTTTAAGTTCAAGTTCAAGTTCAAGTTCAAGTTCACGGGGGTTCCCTAAATCCGTTATAATCAGAAAAAAAGGAGTCAACACATGAAAATATTTTCCCGCTGGTCCATTGCCGCGAAACTGCTCGCGATAAATTCATTGATACTGGTGATATTCGCCGGCCTCATTGCCACTGTCTTTATCTCATTCGAGATCACAGAGACCTTTATGACAAGAGTTGTGAAAAAAGATGTCAGTCAGGTGATCGTGAATGCGGAGACAGGGCGGAGGCTCACCCTTATGTCGGCAAGGACTTCCGATCTGATAAGCAGGTTCCTTGAGCATGAAGACCTGCTGGAAACCGGAGGGAAGCATATTGTCACCGAATCAGAAACGCTTGTAGCGCAGAACTCAGGCACACACATGGGAGACGCCCTGCAAAAAATCACCCGGAACCTTCAGTCCCTTCTTAAACAGGCCGCTGTTGTCCGCAAGAGGTTCCGGGAGTCAGAATCGTTTGCCCACGAACTGGATACGAGACTGAACACCTTAAAGGATATCATTGAAAAAACAGCGGTTCTCATGATGATGCAGGGCGGAGACTCTTCCGAACTGGAACGGATAAGTCTTGATATTCCCTGGTACAGGGCAAAACTTCTTACAATAACGATTCTTTCTGACAGACTGACACAAAAACATCTTCATGCATCAACAGAGGAAGAAAATGAAGATGAAGGGGATGCTCTGCAACAAATATTTTCACTGCTGGACCGGCTTGATGTGAGATTCCGGCCGCTGACGAACTCTGAAGCGGATATTGCCGATTTTGGCAAAATAGTCATAGCAACTATCCGGAAATATAAAGAAACCCTTGCCGATTACCATAAGGAATTAGCGGCATTTCAGCAACGGATCGGTGAATTGGATGATTCTCAGACACAGGTCTCCGCGGCCATGAAAGAGACGGATACGCAGATCATGCAAAAGACCGACAGCATTCAGAAACGCATTGAAACCCGGATGCAGTTATCCAAAAAGATTATCACAGCCCTCTCAGGAGTGATTTTCACCGTACTGCTGGCGATCACTTTTTTTGTTTTCAGGATGGTGCGCCCGCTGAATCGGATTATTGAAGGACTTACCCGGAGCTACAAGGACTTGTTGTCAGCTTCCGAGCAGGTATCCTCAGCCAGCCACTCCCTGGCACAGGGATCGTCGGACCAGGCCGCATCCACCGAGGAGACGGTCTCATCACTTGAGGAAGTCTCATCCGTCTCCGGACAGAACGCAGAGAATGCGAATCAGGCGGATCAGTTGGAAAAACAGACAAATCTGCTCATTGACAAAGTGAATGTCTCAATGACGGAACTGACTTCTTCGATGAAAGAAATCTCAGAGATGAGCAAACGGATCTCCGGCATAATAAAAACAATAGATGGGATCGCCTTTCAGACCAATCTCCTTGCTCTGAATGCGTCTGTGGAGGCGGCCCGTGCCGGGGAAGCCGGTGCCGGATTTGCCGTTGTCGCGGAGGAAGTGAGGAATCTTGCCATGAGATCGGCAGGAGCATCCAGGACCACAGCAGAACTTATTGAAAAGACCGTGCTGAAAATCGGTGCCGGCTCAGACCTTGTCACTCTCACATACCAGGCTTTTTCCGAAGCCGCCGCAAACGCGGTCAGAGTCAAGAAACTGCTGGCAGGGATCGCTGCCGCTTCCGATGAGCAGGCCTTGAAAATCGGACTGATAAACCAATCTGTCGGAGAGATTGAAAAAGTAACCCAGCGGAATGCTGCCAATGCCGAAGAATTCGCTTCCGCCTCCCAGGAGATGAACGCCCAGGCAGAACAGATGAGGGAATTTATCGGAGAACTTTCAGCCTTGGTCGGCGGGAGCGAAAAGGGGTTGCAACAATTGTGAAATTCAAAGTTTGAGGAAATAAAATATGAAACATGCCAAACAGACCATACTGATTGTGGATGATGATCCTTCCAGCATCAATATTCTTGTGAACATACTGAGTCCCGATTATGAAATCATTGTTGCCAAAAACGGAAGCCAGGCCCTGACCCTGGCAAGATTCAGTCCCGGGCCTGATCTGATATTACTCGATATTATGATGCCGGACATGGACGGATATGAAGTCTGTCAGAACCTGAAAGCAGAACCGGATACCAGGGATATTCCGATAATCTTTGTCACGACAATGGATCAGGAAGTGAATGAGTTCGAAGGCCTTGAGCTCGGTGCCATTGACTACCTCACAAAGCCTGTCTGCCCGCCGGTTGTCAGGGCAAGAGTGAGAAATCATCTGAAACTGAGAGCGGCCATGCTGGAGCTTGAACGCCTGAACAGGCTGGCCCTGGACGCAAATCCCAATACCGGACTCCCCGGAAATAACAGCATTGCCAATGCGATTACAAAGGCATTGAAGGATAAGGAAGCCGTCTGCGTAATATACGCGGACATTGATTATTTCAAAGCGTTTAATGACAAATACGGATTCGCACGGGGGGATGAAGTCATCCGGTTCACCTCCCGAATTCTCAAAGCATCCGTTGAATCGGCAAACTGCCCTGACGCATTCATCGGCCACATCGGAGGAGATGACTTTGTTCTCCTTGTACCGCGATCCGAATGCGATAAGGTGGCTGACAGCATCATCTCCCGGTTTGATCTGGGAATACCCGATTTTTATGACCCGGAAGACGCCCGGGCAAAGTGCATCCGCACACTTAATCGGAGGGGTGAGGAAACAACTTTTTCCCTGATGTCCGTCAGTATGGGAGGGGTTAATCTCGCTGCACGGACATTTTGCCAATACCTTGAGGTGAGCGATACCTGCGCGGAACTCAAGAAAAAAGCCAAAACCGTACAGGGAAGCACTTTTCTTTTGGATCGGCGTAAGTGATGTTTGATGTTTGATGCTTGATGTTTGATGCTGGATGCTTGATGCTTGATGCTGGATGTTTGATGTTTGATGCTGGTTGCTGGATGAACCGGCGACCAATAACTGAGGAGGGAAACCTATGATTACTGTGCCAAATTACAAAATTATCACCAAAATCTATGAGAGCGCCAATTCTCTGGTTTATCGGGCGCGTCGGGACAGGGACGGTCTGCCCGTCGTTCTCAAGGTTTTGAAAGAGGACTATCCGACGCCCGAAGAGTTGACGCGTTACCGCCAGGAATATGACATCACCCGCAGCTTGGCAGACTCGGACGGCATTGTCAATGTCCATAGTCTGGAGAAATATCGGAATACGCTGCTGATGTGCCTTGAGGATTTCGGTGGCGAGTCCCTTAAAATATGGACAGACAAGCGGCGCATCTTTACTCTTGATGAATTACTCACGTTTGCCATCCGTGCCGCCGAGATTCTGGGTCAGATTCACGGACAGAATATCATTCACAAGGATATCAACCCCTCAAACATCATTCTGAATTCCGCTTCGGGAGTGCTGAAAATCATCGACTTCGGGATTTCCACCCGGTTGTCAAGACAGCATCTCACGCTCAGAAATCCGGATGTGCTGGAGGGCACCCTGGCATACATATCCCCGGAACAGACCGGGCGCATGAACCGTGCCCTGGACTATCGCACTGATTTTTATTCGCTCGGCGCCACTTTTTACGAACTGTTCACCGGAAAGGTGCCCTTTGAATCGGAAGACGCGATGGAACTGGTTCACTGCCATATTGCCAGACACCCCGCTCCGCCCCGTCAGATCAATCCCGATCTGCCGTGTGTCGTTTCCGATATTATTCTCAAACTGTTGGAAAAGACGGCGGAGGCACGTTATCAGAGTGCGTGGGGTATCAAAGCCGATTTGGAGGAATGCAAAGCGGCTTTGCAAAAAACCGGCACGGTCGAACCCTTTGCCCTGGCCCGGAAGGACATTCCGGACCGTTTTCAGATTCCGGAAAAACTTTACGGGCGTGAGCATGAGACGGACACCCTGCTCGCCGCGTTTGAGCGGGTGGCGGACGGCGGAGCGGAGATCATGATGGTCGCCGGCTATTCGGGCATCGGCAAATCCGTGCTTGTCAGAGAGATTTACCGCTCGCTTACCCGGAGACAGGGCTGTTTCATCTCGGGCAAATTTGACCAGTTGCACCGCAATATCCCCTACAGTGCCGTTGTCAGCGCTTTCAGAGAACTGGCCCGGCAACTGCTGACCGAAAATGAGGAGCGGCTTTCGGTCTGGAGGGAAAAACTCCTGAGCGCCCTGGGGCCCAACGGACAGGTCATCATCGATGTCATTCCCGAAATCGGACTGATCACCGGGCCCCGGGCGGCAGTGCCCCGACTCAGGCCGGCCGAGTCTCAGAACCGCTTCAATCTCGTGTTTCGGAACTTCATGCGGGTGTTCTGCCAGCCGGAACATCCCCTGGTGATTTTTCTGGATGATCTGCAATGGGCCGATCTGGCAACGCTCAGACTGTTGGAACTCGTGATGGCCGACAGTGACAACACCGCCCTCTTTCTGATCGGGGCCTACCGGGACAACGAGGTTGATCCGGCCCATCCCCTGATGAAAACACTTGACAGTCTCCGTGAGGAAGGCACCGCTGTCAGCCGGATCACCCTGGAGCCTCTGGCCTCCGAACATGTCAGCCGGCTGATCGCCGACAGTCTGCACCAAAGCCTGAAAGCAGTCGGCCCGCTCACGGATCTGGTGATGCGCAAGACCGGCGGGAATCCGTTTTTTGTGAACCAGTTTCTGCACACACTGTATGAGGAGGAGCTGCTTGTGTTTGAAAAGAAGAAGAAGAAGACCTCCGAGGACTTCGGCGAGCTCAGTCGAGCCGTTTTGAAAACTTCGGAGGTCTCGCAATATGGCTGGCAATGGGACACTGACCGGATCGAGGCCGTCAACATCACTGACAATGTGGTGGAGCTGATGATCGGCAAACTGAGAAGGCTGCCCGAATCCGCCCGGCAGGTCCTGCGCCTGGCAGCCTGTGCGGGCAGCCGTTTTGATCTGGACACCCTGTCCGTCATTTATGAGAAGCCGGCGGCAGCCACCTTTCAGGATCTGACGCCGGCCCTGACGGAGGGACTGGTCCTGCCCCTGTCCGAGCCGGAAATGGCCGGCGATGACATCCGGCATTCGCCGATGACCGTCAGCCTCATGCATTTTCTGCATGACCGGGTTCAGCAGGCGGCCTACGCCCTGATTGACGATGATCGGAAACAGGCCGTCCGTCTGCAAATCGGTCGCCTGATGCTGAAAAACACGCCGGCAGACGCGTATGAGGAAAAAGTGTTTGACATTGCGGGACACTTCAATCACGGCATTGATCTGCTCAGAGATCCGGCCGAGCGCCTTGAGGTTGCCCGGCTGAATCTGACGGCCGGGCGGAAGGCCAAGACGGCAGGGGCTCACGGAGCCGCGGTCAGCCACCTGGCAGCCGGGCGGGAATGTCTGCCCGAAAACAGTTGGGAAAGTGAGTATGACCTGACACTCACTCTCCTCACAGAAGCGGCGGAAGCGGCTTATCTCAGCGGTGACTTTGAACAAACAGAGCAACTGACGCAGGCGGTGCTGCGGCATGCACGGACTTTGTCGGACGAGGCGAAAATCTGTGAAATTTCAATAAACGCACAGTTCGCACAAAGTCAACTGCGGGAGGCTATTAAAACAGCACTGACATTTCTGGACCGGCTGGGTGTCAGTTTCCCCGAGGAACCGACACAGGAGGATGTCGGACTGGCTCTGCGGGAACTGCGGGTTTCCCTGGCCGGCAGACCCATCCGCTCTCTCACTGACCTGCCAATGATGACGGACTCCGGCATGATGTCGGCAATGCGTGTCGCGGGGCATGTTGTTCCCGCCACTTACCAACTGTCACCGACACTGTATGCTCTGATGACACTTAAACTGACCGGTCTGTCGATTGAATATGGCAATCATACCGGATCAGATCATGTTTATTCCTCCTGCGGAGTGATTCACTGCGGCGTGGTCGGAGATATTGAGTCCGGATGTCAGTTCGGCCAACTGGCTTTGGATTTGCTCAGGCGATTTGGTGAGAAAGGACGCAAAGTGCAGGTCATTTTTGTATATAACTGCATGATAAGGGTGTGGAAGGAACATCTGAGAGCAGCATTAAAACCCCTGACGGCAAATTATCAGACCGGCTTGGAAATCGGTGAGATCACATACGCCAGCTTTTCTGTCACTTTCTGTACCGGCTTTTCTTATTTTGTCGGCAAACGGCTTGTCACACTCGAACAGGAAATGGCTCTGTACAGTCCCGCAGTTGCCCGGTATAGCCCGATGACTCTCAGTCTGCTTAAGATATCGTGGCAGGCCGTCCTGAACCTGATGGGACGTTCCGACAATCCGTGTCATCTGACTGGCGATGCTTATGACGAGAATGTTCAGTTGCCGGTTCATCAGCAGGCGAATCAGAGAATGGCGCTCTGTTTTTTCCATCTCAACAAATGTGTCCTGCATTATCTGTTTCGGGAATATGCATCGGCGGTCAGAAACGCTGAGACTGCGGAACAGTATTTGGACAGTGTCACCAGCACGGTATTTGTGGCCGTATTTCATTTTTACGATTCCCTGGCCCGGCTGGCTGTGTATCCGGGTCTGCCCCGGCCGGAACAGGAGGCCGCCCTGGCGAAAGTGTCCGGCAGCCAGGAAAAAATGAGGCACTGGGCAGATCACGCGCCCATGAATTTTCAGCACAAACATGATCTGGTCGAGGCTGAAAAGGCACGGGTGCTGGGCCGGAACTGGCAGGCCGCCGAATTTTATGACAAAGCCGTTGAGCTGGCCCATGAGAATGAGTATGTCAATGAGGAGGCCCTGGCCTGTGAGCTGGCCGGCCGGTTTTATCTGGCCAAGGGCAAGTCCAAAATAGCCCACGTTTACCTGCGTGATGCCCAATATGCCTATCAGCAGTGGGGGGCAACGGCCAAGGTGAAAGATCTGGAAACCGGATATCCGCAATTTCCGGCCCTGAAAACTGCCCGTGCAATTCCGACGGATGCCACTGTTTCACCAGCGAGAACAACGGTTTCAACTTCGACAAAAGGCGATTCGGAATGGCTGGATCTGAACAGTATCATGAAGGCAGCCCAAACCTTGTCAGGCGAAATTGTGCTGAGCCGGCTGTTGGAAAAAATGATGCACATTGTCATTGAAAATGCCGGGGCTGAAAAAGGTTTTCTGCTGCTACCCGGACAGGACAGTTGGCTCATTGAGGCACAGGGGCATGCTGACAGTTCGGAGACCATCGTTTTACAGTCATCACCCCTTGAGGAAAGCGGGCAGGTGTCGGCAGACATCGTTCATTATGTCGCCCGCACCCGGGAAAACGTGGTTCTGCACAATGCGACACAGGAGGGCGGTTTCACCCGTGATGCCCACATTGTCAGACACCGCCCCGTATCGGTGTTATGTGCGCCGCTGCTCACCCAGGGACAGTTGACGGGCATATTGTATCTGGAAAATAATCTGACCACGGATGCCTTCACATCCGAACGGGTGGAAGTGCTCAGCGTTTTGGTGTCCCAGGCCGCCATCTCTGTTGAAAACGCCAGGCTCTATGCCAGACTGAGGGAATCGGAGCAGAAGTATCGGAATATTTTTGAAAATGCCACAGAAGGCATTTTCCAAACCACGGAAGATGGCCGGGTTCTGACCGCGAATCCTGCTTTGGCAAAAATGTCCGGATATGATTCGCCGGAGGATTTCATAAAAAATGTTGCCAACATTGGTGAGCAAATTTATGTTGACTCATCAGCGCGGGATGAATTCCTGAAGTCAGTGAAAGAACACGGTTTTGTCAAAGATTTCGAATTCAGGGCGTATCGGAAGGACGGCAGCATAATAGATGCTTCCACGGATGCCCACGCTGTCAGAGATGATAATCAGAATCTTCTTTATTTCGAAGGTCTTCTGAGAGATATTACACAAAAGAAGCGTCTCGAGGAACTCAAGATTGCCAAAGAGGCGGCCGATGCGGCCAACCGGGCAAAAAGCGACTTTCTGGCCAACATGAGCCACGAACTGCGAACCCCGCTCAACAGCATCCTGGGGTACGCCCATATCCTGAAGCAAAACGAGGACCCGGATTCCCGGCGGTTCGGAGGTCTGAATATCATTCAGCAAAGCGGGGAGCATCTGCTCACCCTGATCAGCGATATTTTGGAGCTGTCCAAAATCGAAGCCGGCAGACTTGAACTCATACCGGCCGAGGTGTATCTGCCCGGGTTTCTGAACACGGTTGCCGACATGTCCCGGGTCAGGGCGGAACAGAAAAATCTCATGTTTGTCTGCGAATTCGCCCCGGAGCTGCCCGCCGGGGTCCTAGCCGATGAGAAGCGCCTGCGCCAGGTTCTGCTCAACCTCCTGGGAAATGCCTTGGAATACACCGACAGGGGACAGGTTGCGATGCGGGTGTCGGTTGTCAGTCGTCAGTTGCCGGTTGCCAGTTGCCGGTTGCCAGTTGCCAACAGCATCGGACCACGGACAACGGACAACGGACAACGGACAACGGACAACCGTCAACCGGCAACCGGAAACCGGAAACCGTCAACCGTCAACCGGCAACCGGCAACCGACAAAATCCGCTTCGAGATCGAGGATACCGGCATCGGCATCGCTTCCGAACAGATGGAAAAAATATTTCAGCCTTTTGAGCAGGCAGGGGATATGCTTCGCAGGGAAAGCGGAACCGGTCTGGGGCTGGCCATCAGCCGCCGCCTGGTCCGGATGATGGGGGGCGAGATAGAGGTCAGAAGCGAACCGGGCCGGGGAAGCGTGTTCCGGTTTGACCTGCTTCTGCCTGTAGTCGAAGCAGAGGCCGCGGAACAGACCGGGGAACGGAGAGTGACCGGTTACACAGGTCCCCGTCGGAAAATACTGATCGCTGATGACCTGCCCTCCAACAGCGCCGTGCTGAGGGACTGGCTGACGCCCCTGGGCTTCGATACAACTGAAGCAGAGGACGGGGAGGAGGCTGTGGAACTGGCGCAGGCCGTGCGCCCCGACCTCATTCTCATGGACCTGCGGATGCCGGTGATGAACGGGTTTGAAGCGGCCGGGAAGATGCGGCGGATACCGGCATTGTCGGACGTGATTATTATAGCTGTGTCGGCCGGCGCTTATGATACGGACCGGGAACGGAGCCTGGCCGCAGGGTGTGACGACTTTCTGCCCAAACCGGTCAGGTGGGGCAAACTGGAGGCCATGATGGAAAAATATCTGAATTTGGAATGGAAATATGAGACAGAAGAGGAATCGCCGGAACCTTCCTCCCTGATTCCTCCACCGCCGGAGGAGACAGCGGTGCTGTATGATCTGGCCATGATGGGAAATATAAAGGGCATTCGTGAAAGAGCGGATCATCTCGAAGCCCTGGGCGAGGCATTCATCCCCTTTGCCCGAAAACTGCGGAAGATGGCCCGGAGCTTTGAAATAGAAGCCATCCTGGCTCTGGTGGAACAGTATGCGGATAAGGAGACAGAAAAATGAATACATTTTCAGGAACATATCCCGATGAGACTGCCGGATATTATGATTTGAAAGAACATACCCTCCTCATTGTTGACGACCATCCCCGTAATCTGGCGGTAATCGTCGATTATCTGGAAGATCACGGTTTTCCGGTTCTGGTCGCTCAGAACGGTGAAAGCGGCATCAGACGGGCCGGATATGCCCGTCCCGCCCTTATTCTGCTGGATGTGCTCATGCCCGGCATGGACGGATTTGAGACCTGCCGCCGTCTGAAAGCGGATGAGGCTACCAAAGATATTCCGGTGATATTCATGACAGCGCTCTCCGACACGGTGAGCAAAGTGAAAGGCTTTGAGGCAGGGGGCGTGGATTACATCACCAAGCCTTTTCAGGTGAAGGAGGTCCTGGCTCGGGTGAAAACGCATCTGTCCCTGAGAAACATGCAAAAAAGGCTTGAAGAGAAGATCTTCGAGCAAAAACAGACCCAGGAGAAACTGCGTAAGGCAAAGGAAGAATGGGAACAGACCTTCGACACTGTGCCGGATCTCATCGCAATTCTGGACAAAAACCACCGAATCATGCGGGTCAACAAGGCCATGTCGGACTGTCTGGGCATTCTTCCGGAAATGTGCATCGGCCGGACCTGCTATGCCGGTGTTCACGGAACGGATCATCCGCCCTCGTTCTGTCCGCATTTGCAGTTGCTGAAAGACGGCCGGGAGCATACGAGCGAAGTTTATGAGGAAAATCTCGGCGGCCACTTTATCGTCACAGCGTCTCCCCTGTTTGACGAGGACGGAGAAGTGACTGGCTGTGTGCATGTTGCCCGGAATATTAATGAGCGGAAAGAGGCTGAGGAGAAACTGCGCCGCCTGTTTGATGAGGCTCGGCAAGCCAGGAAAGATGCGGAAAACGCCAGCAGAGCCAAAAGCGACTTTCTGGCCCACATGAGTCATGAAATCCGAACCCCTCTGAATGCGATTATCGGCATGAGCGGGCTTCTGCTGGATACGGATTTGGATGCGGAACAGCGGGAACAGGCCCAGGCGGTTTATATTTCCTCGGAAATGCTCCTCTCCATTATCAGTGATATCCTTGATTTCTCCAAAATCGAGGCGGGAAAGATCGAACTGGAGAATACGGATTTCAACCTGGACCATATCATCGGAAACGTGAGAGACATGCTCATGACACAGGCACGGGACAAGGGGATCGAAGTTGTTTTCCGAATCGGTCCCGATGTGCCCCTGTTGCTTCGCGGCGATCCCACCCGTCTGCGTCAGATCATGATCAATCTTGTGAACAATGCGATCAAATTTACGGAACAGGGGGGGATAACGGTTTGTGTCACCATGGAAAAGGAGAACGGCGCCCGGGCGTTGCTCCGTTTTTCTGTCACCGACACCGGGATCGGGATTCCGAAAGAGTGTGCGGACCGCGTGTTCAAATCCTTTTCCCAGGCAGACGCGTCCACCACCCGCAGATACGGCGGAACCGGACTGGGGCTGGCCATCTCAAAACGACTGGCGGAAATGATGGGAGGGGAGATCGGAGTTGAGAGCGAGGATCGGAAAGGTTCGACCTTCTGGTTCACCGCATGCTTTGAAAAACTGCCGGATGGCCGCAAGATCATCGCGGACCCGGGTGCCGGCCTGTTCCCAGCAGAAGAGGACTCCCCCCTTTCCGGGGAACAGAGACAGAGCCTCCGCATTCTCCTGGCGGAAGACAGCGAGATGAATCAGAAAGTGGCCCTGGCTGTTCTGAAAAAACTCGGGTTTTCGGCCAATGTTGCCTGCAACGGCGGCAAAGCGGTTGAAATGCTCGGGACAGAGCATTACGACCTTGTTCTGATGGATGTCCGGATGCCGGAGACAGACGGTCTGGAAGCCGCCCGGATTATCCGGAATCCGGAGTCCGGAGTGTTCAGCCACGGGATCCCGATTATCGCCATGACCGCGGATGCGACATCAGAAGATCGGAAAAAATGTATCCGATCAGGAATATCTTTGGTAGCCTCATCCGCTTTCAGACGGCGGCAGGTCTCAAATCCGTCCATGCCGGGC
>JAUCGI010000093.1 GCA_030378035.1 Desulfobacterales bacterium HSG2 | reverse complement strand
AATCTGGAATGAAAGCCAGTCCGCAAAGGAGATTATAGAATCATTTATCATGTCCGGGAAAAAGCAGGAAGAAACCGCCGGTGCCTGGGAAAAAAGGCGTCTCCAAAGTTTGGCTGAAAAATTTAAGGATCTTTCGATTTCTCAAATTATGCTGGAGATAAAAAAGGCCACAACATCCGGAGCCAGTCAGTCTGACTTGGCAACTTTAACCCATACCCTTCGCGATTTTCTTGAGCTTTACCCGGAAGAGGCAAGTTCTGTTCCCCGTCTTCTTAAGGAGAGGAAATTAACTGGAAAAGCAGCGGGCAGCGTACTTCTTGCTCTGGAAATGATCGGCCACGCCGAGGCCCAGACCGCTCTTAAAGACGTTTTTGAAGATGACGATCAAATATCGGATAATCGTCTCAGGGCAATTGTTGCAGCCGGCGGAATCGCAAAACCTGAGAAAGAACTGATTGAGAGCCTGTTTGATCTGGCAAAGGCGGGGCGTGAGGGAGGAAGTGATGAGGAACTGGAAAGATCTGACACTTCCCTTCTTAATTTGGGAATTCTGAGCTATTCTCTTTCTAAAGGAGAGGAGCCTTCAGAATCGAATGCTATTAATGAGCGAATCGTCACTTCCCTGGAAAATTCAGAGGACGAGAGGGAACGCGTGATGTGCCTGAAAGCCTTGGGCAATACGTCAAGTTCAGATATTATATCGGTGGTTGAATCTTATCTGACATCAGAATCGCCAGAGGAACGAGCTGCGTCTGCCGGATCCCTGCGGAATTTTTCCGATGAACACACCTTGGAACTTCTGGTTAATTCCATGGAGGATGATCCGGAACCCGGCGTCCGAAAGGCCGCCATAAGCGCCTTGTCAGACCGTGGAGGAATTGATGTTGTCGCACCTGTCTGCAAACACCTTCCTGATGAACCGGATGAGTATCTGAGGGGCATGATGGTACGTCTTTTAGGAAAAAATAAAACCCCTGAGGTCATTGACACATTGAAGAAACAGATTGAAGTGGAAACTTCAAGTGAGGTGGCAAAAGAGATATATCGGGTTTTATACGGAAAATAAGTTGGAAATTTTCAGATTAAAAAAATTGCTGGTTATAATACTTTTTGGGGATGTCGCGCATTCCGGTCAAAAACTTGTCCCTGACAAGTTTTGCCCGGAATGACAGGTGGTGAGATCAGGTGCAATCTGCGTTCCCTGAAAGGTGTTATATATCAGAAAAACTGAGGAGGCAAAATGAAAAGGAAAGTAGAAAAAGGAATTTTAACTGCCATAATAGTTTTAACATCCTTTGGCTTTATTCTTGGGAATCTCTCGATGGCGAATGCGAGCGGTTCCATATCAGGAAAAGTAACCACCGTTGATGGTCAGCCGATTCCAAACGTATGGGTGGACGCGAGCAGCGGTGAATGCGGCTCAACTTGGCATGGCAGCAGTAAAACCGATGTTCAGGGAGACTACCTCATTAATCTTCCGGCAGGCGATTACTATGTTTCCACTTCATCCGACCAAACTTACATTGACGAATGGTGGAATAACGGAGACGGAACAAACAACTGCAATGAAGCGATGCTGACAACCGTTATCGAAGGACAAACCGCGTCCGGGATCAATTTCGGACTAAGAGGAAAAGGTGAAATTTCCGGGAAAATCATCTCGAATGAAGATCAGCCCATTGTAAATGTAAAGGTTGACGCAACTAGTCTGTGCGGTGAAACCTTTTATGGCAGCGGCACAAGCGATGAAAACGGAAACTATCTGATTTCCGACCTTCCCGAGGGGAATTACTATGTTTCCACCTATAGTGAAAATTACCCCGGAGAATGGTGGACCAATGAGGAGGGAACAACTGACTGTAACGCGGCCGGGCAAGTAACCGTTGTCAGAGGAGAAACCGTATCCGAGATTAATTTCCAACTGGGCGCGGGTGAAATTTCGGGAACAGTGACCACCGCCGGCGGCCAAGCCATCCCAAACATACGGGTGGAAGCAACCAGTCTGTGCGGTGAAACATGGTACGGAGAAGGCACAACCGACGCGACAGGAGCTTATTCAATCATCAGCCTCCGTCCAGGCACCTATTATATTTCCACCCATGATGATAATAAAGACTACATCGGCAAATGGTGGAAAAGCGGGGGCGGGACAACTGACTGTGACGAAGCCGGTCAGGTAGGCGTCACCGAAGGGCAAAACGTCTCAGATATCAATTTTTCATTGGATGAACCGGGGAAGATTTCCGTGACAGTGACTACAAGCAGCGGCCAGGCCATTCCGGAGATACAGGTGAATGCAACGGGTCTGTGTGGTGAAACTTGGTACGGCGGAGGTAAAACTGATTCCGGGGGAAACTGCTTAATTTCCGGCCTCCTTCCGGGGAACTACTATATTTCCAGTTACGACGAAAACGAAAACTATGTTGACGAATGGTGGGACGGCGGAAACGGAACGAGCGACTGCAACAAAGCCGGACAGATAAGCGTTACCGGAGGGCAGACGGTATCTGTCTCTGTCCCTCTGGATGGTCCGGGTAAGATTTCCGGCAAAGTCACCGCAACCAACGGACAGCCGATTGCAGATATATCGGTGAACGCCTGGGATTTGTGTAATGCGGCATGGTATAGCGGAACTGTGACCGGATCGGACGGAAGCTATTTAATTCCCGGGCTGCTTCCGGGTATTACCTATTATATTTCTGCTTATGACGGAGATAAGATTTATACTGGTGAATGGTGGGATGGCGGAGATGGGACAACTGACTGCAAGGAAGCCGCTTCGCTGACCGTCACTGCGGGGCAGACCACATCCGGAACGGATTTTGTGTTGGAGAAAGGCGGAGCGATTTCCGGGAAGGTAAGCACAAGCAGCGGTTCCTCAGATATATGGGTGAGCGCTTCCGGTATATGCGAAGGAACATTTTACGGAAGAGTCGAAGTTGACACAGCGGGAAACTACTCTCTTGCCGGACTCTCTCCGGGCGACTATTATATTTCCACTGAGGATGAAAATGGAAAGTATGCCGGCAAATGGTGGAACAGCGGAGGCGGAACAGCCGATTGTAGTGAAGCTGCTACGGTAACCGTTGTCACAGGAGAGACTACATCCGGAATCAATTTCTCATTAACTGAAAATGGTATGATTTCCGGGAAAATAACCGCCACAGGCGATGACCAGCCCATCTCAGATGTATGTGTGTATGTGCGGGATCTCTGCGGTGAAGATATTTATGGTCAGGGCACAACCGACACAGATGGAAATTATCTGATTTCCGGGATCAGGCCGGGTGACTATTATGTTTTTACTTATGTCTCGTATGTCACTCAGCAAAACTATGTAAACGAATGGTGGGATAATGGGGACGGAACAACTGACTGTAACGGAGCCGCATCGGTAACTGTTACCGCGGGACAGACCACTCCCGATATCAGTTTCCAACTGGCCCCGGGCAGTGCGATTTCCGGAAAAGTAACCACAGGCGGCGGTCAGGTCATTCCGAATATAAAGGTGAACGCGTGGGATCTATGCATGGAAAACTGGTATGGAGAAGGTCAGACCGATGCAGATGGAAAATATTTGATTTCCGGACTCTCCGAAGGTGATTACTTCATCCTTACGGACACTTCGGAGAGTCAGCAAAATCATACGGATGAATGGTGGAATAATGCGGAAGGGACAACTGACTGTAACGAAGCTGCGCCGGTAACTGTTGTCACGGGACAGATCACAGCCGATATTGATTTCATACTGAATGAAGGCGGCACGATTTCCGGAAAAATAACCGCAAACAATGACCAGCCCGTTTCAAACGTATGTGTGGGTGCATCAAGCAGCTTATGTGGAGAGCCTCATGCAGGAAGCCAAACCGACGATGAGGGGAACTATCTGATTTCCGGACTTTCTCCGGGCACCTATTACCTTGTCACGGATGTTTCATGTTACTATCAACAGGGTTACACAGACAAATGGTGGAACAATGAGAAAGGGACAACCGATTGCAACAATTCCGAACAGATAACAGTTACTTCGGGACAGGAAACATCCGGGATCAATTTCTCACTGAATTCCCCTCAAGAGATTCCTCTGGTATTGGGATGGAACTGGATATCGTTCAACACGCTGCCGGAAGACAAACTCATGGCAAATGTTCTGAGCGATTATCCTGCACAGAACAATGATGTAATCAAAACAGCGGAAGGAATAGCGACTTATTACGAGGGCGTTTGGTACGGACTTTCTGAAGGGATAAAAGCGGGTGTAATGTACTTACTGAACACACAATCTTCAAATCCCGGCAATCTGAATATTGAAGGTCATGCAGTTGATGTTTCCGCCCCCGTTACCATCAGGCCCGGTTGGAACTGGATCGGTTTCAATCCTCAGAAATCAATGCGTATTGCCGCTGCTTTAAGTTCGTTAGATCCCTCAGATAACGATATGGTTAAAACAACTCCGAGCCAGGGCGGAACAGCAACTTATTACGGTGGTCAGTGGTGGCCTGCTGATTATAAACTCAGGCCCGGAGTCGGATATTTGCTGAAGTCAAGTCTTTTTGATACGCTGAATTATCCTGAATCCGACAATCCGGATACCGGGCGACGACACACAAGGTCTGTTATGAAAAATGTGCGTTCTGTTCCGAACTGGGAAAATCCGACAGGCATGCATTACACAGCGACAATTCACGCCAAAGTTCTGTTAGATAACGGGCAGTTTGTTGATGCTGACGGGAGTAAACTGGCTGCGTTTAAAGATGATGAATGTCGGGGAATGATTACTATCGATCCGGGACCTGCGGGGAAATGGTTTCAACTGACGGTGGCATCAAATGAAGACGGAGAATCGGGTCTTGTACTGAAAGCTTATGATGCTGAAACTGAAAAAATCTATGATATTCAGGAAACCGTTGACTTTGTGGTGGATGAAACAATCGGTCTGATATCTGCCCCTGCCGTTTATACAGCCGAGGCCGACATCATGTATGAATTTACGCTTGCCGATGCCATCATCGCTTTGAAAGTGCTTTGTGGTTCGGATATCAACGGTGAAGATATAAAAGTCGGGGATGTGAACGGAGACAGTAAGATCGGACTGGAAGAGGTGATCTCTGTTCTGTGGAAGATTTCGGCTTCAAAAGATACTCAGATTTCTGATGAGTGAAGGAAAGGAAAAATATGAGGCGAGCCAGCACAATTTTGATAATCGTTTTTTTTATAGTCGGAATGGCAGTGAATTATGTTTTTGCTTCTGAACCGCCTTGGGAGAAGCCGAAAAATATGCAATATACAATGACAATTCACGCCAGAGTTCAAGTTGACGGGCAATTCATTGAGGCGAATGGGAGCAAACTGGCGGCATTCAAAAACGGCAAATGTCGCGGAGTTGAGGCGATCCAACAAGGTCCTGTTGAAAAATGGTTCCAAGTCAGTATCGCATCAAATAAAACTGCTGAATCAGATTTTGCGTTAAAAGTTTATGACGCTGCAAGCGATCAGGTCTATTGCATTCTGGAATCCTTCAACTTTGTCATTGATAAAACAGTCGGCCTGATAAACATGCCTCAAATCTATATCGCCGAAACCTGTCCTGAAATCGGAGCTACAGTGAGAATCAGCCCGGAAATTGTTTACCTGGATCATGATGCCGCAGGTCGAACATTTGATGTTAACATTACAATAGAGGATGCTGCCGATCTTGGCGCTTTCCAGTTCAACATCAATTATGATCCTGCCATTGTCAGTATTGAGCAAGATAGTCATGTTGTCTTGGGCGCTTTTCTGGGAAGCACCGGAAGAACGGCTGAGAAATTTATCGAAATTGATAATAATAGCGAAAAATTGACTTTTGTTGCGATTACTTCCGGTGAAAATGCAGGACCGGAGGGCGAGGGCGTCTTGGGAAAGATCACTTTTACTGTAAAAGATCTGCCTGAAACGGATAGCACATTGAGCCTTAGTGATGTGGAACTTACAAATGCGAGCGGTCCTCCTTTTTCTGTTTTGTTGGTGGATGAAATTAGCGGCGCGGTAATTAAAAAATCCATCATACCTACATATACTATAAGAGCCATCGCCGAAGGACACGGAGATATTCATCCATCCGGAAACATAACTGTGCCACAGGGAGAGAGCCGAACCTTCAACATATCACCCGAAGGATGCTATCACATAGAAGATGTTCAGACAGACAGCGTCTCAGTTGGCGATGTGAGTTCTTACACTTTCGCGGACGTAAATAAAGATCATACAATAAAGGCTGTTTTTGATGTTAATAGACATATCATAGGAGCCGGCGCAGGGGACAATGGAAACATCTCGCCTTCCGGAAATGTGAATGTGAACTGCGGATCGAATCAAGTCTTCACGATAACGCCAAAAAATGAATGCTATCGGATAGAAGATGTTCTGGCGGACGATGTTTCGGTCGGCCCTGTGAGTTCCCACGAATTCAAAAATGTGACCGAAAATCATACGATAGAGGCTGCTTTTGCCATAAAAGAATGTGCTGTAACCCCTGTTGCAGGTGCCGGAGGAATCGTCTCACCTTCTGAGGCCGTGACTGTGGACTGCGGGTCGAATCGTGTCTTCAATATAATACCCGATATGTGCTACGACATAGAACAGGTCATGATAAACAATGAGTCAAAAGGAGCGGTGAATTCCTATACATTTGAATGTAACGATAGTGGAGATTATACGATAGAGCCTGCTTTTGCTCCTGTTTCCTCCTGCGTTACAGAAGCCAGTACCAGCGACGGAGGAAGTATCGAGCCTTCTGGCACAGTGACCACAGATTGCGGATCAAGTAAAATTTTTACCATAATGCCTGATGAATTCCATCATATATTAGATGTTGAAATAGACGGTGAATCAATGGGTGCTGTGAATTCTTATACACTCGAATGTGATGGAATCGGGACCGGAAATCATACAATAGCGGCTGATTTCACCTCTTGCGCCTGCACAATGGAAGTCATCGGGAAGGATGGTGGAAGTATTTCACCTTCCGGAACTGTAACATTCAGTTGCGGGTCGGATAAAACATTCATCATAACGCCGGATGAATGCTATGACATAAAAAATGTTACAGTAGATGGTGAATCAAAGGGAGCTGTAAGTTCGTACCTATTCAAATGTGATGATAGCGGAAATCATACGATAGAGGCGGACTTTATTCTTAAATCCTGCATCATAGAGGTTAATACAGATGAAGGGGGCAGCATCTCGCCTTCCGGAACTGTCCCTGTGAACTGCGGGACGGAGCAGATTTTCACCATAACACCGGATGAATGCTATGACATAAAAGATGTCATAATGGATGAACAGTCGAAAACAGCTATCAGTTCCTACAGATTTGAATGTGACGGAGCTGAAAATCATACGATGACCGCCACATTTAATCTTAAATCGCTACTTGGTGATATCAATCAGAATAACGAAATTGATTTGAAAGACGCCATACTCACTCTCCAAGTACTGGTCGGATCGATGACTTCATTCATGACGGTGAATAAAGAGGATGACATCAATGAAGATGGCAGGATAGGAATAGAAGAAGTTATTTATATTTTACGGCAACTACAGACAGATGGCAATGAAACTGCGGATCTGAAGGATGCTATCCTGATACTGAAATTGATCTCCGGTGGAAATATGGAAAGCATCGATGAGTTTACAACCTGTATGGATATAAAGAAAGATGGCAAATTAGGAATAGAAGAACTTATTTATATTTTACAGGTCATTGCAGGTCTCTCGGAAACAACGAGATGAAGAAATCATGAAATCGAAATCACTGATTACTGTCTGGAAACAGATAATTTTGGGTAAAGAGAAATCCTGGGTCGCATTTTCAAACGGAACCTGCGTCATTCTGATGGAACCGCGGGATGATCTGAAGAAACAGGCGGTCGAGATTATGAAAGAATGGGGAGCGGTTCACGCCGGCTCCCCGGCAGGTGATTTTTCAGTTATCCGCTTAAGTGAATATCCGGGATGGGTTGTTAATTGCCATCACCCGGATATTCTTACTTATGTGTCGCCGGATGAGATATCAGAAGACGCTGAAGATATTGTCATAGGTTTAATCGGACGTAAGAAGCGTGACCAGGACGCGGAGAGACTTGAAGTGATTCATGTTGAGGACAGGCGGAAAAGTGGCTAACCGTCACCGGTCGTGAATGGAAACCGGATTTCCGGTTTCTTAAATTCTACAGAAGTCTCCTGACACCGTTCAGAACATCTTCAACGCTGATCCGGTCCATACATTCCCCTGTCCGGGACTGCTATCCATGCCGGACGGGATTGCAATCCCGTCCGGACAGTTCCGGTGACGCGGAAATACCCAAGCCGGACGGGATTTGCAATCCCGTTCGGATTGTTCCGGTGACGCGGAAACATTACGGACGGGATTGCAAATTCCGTCCGGCATGATCGGTCGTGAGTAGAAATGGTTTTACAGAAGTCTTCTGACACCGTCCAGAACATCTTCAACGCTGATCCGCTCCATGCATTCCTTCGTCCGGCATTGCCGTTTAAAACAGGGACTGCATTCCATTCCGGCTCGAATCACCTGATGACCCGGTCCGAAAGGCCCGGTCCGCCACGGCGCGGTTGGCCCGAAAATCGCCGCGACCGGCGTCCCCACCGCTGCGGCCAGGTGCATGGGGCCGGTGTCCGTCGTGACTAGGAAGTCTGTTTTCTCGTAAAGCGCGGCCAGCATCTTCAGGCTTGTTTCACCGGCAAGATTGGCGGCTCTCGTTTTCATGCCGGATATGATCTTCCGGACGGTCTCCCGATCTTCCGGGCCTCCTGTGAAAACCAGGCTGATCCCGTGCTGCTCAGTCAGCCTGTCGGCCAGTCTTGAAAATTTCAGGTCAGACCAGAGCTTTGTTTCCCATTTCGCCACCGGATTGATTGCGGCAAGCGGTCTGTCAGACGTTTTCACTCCATGCCGCGACAGAAGTTCATCAACCATCCTGCGATCCTGATCCCGGACCGGAAGATTGAATGCGATCTCGTCGGAATGAATCCCCAAAGCGTCCAGGAGCATCATATTTCTCAAAAGCGCATGATTATCCATTTTAACGGGAAGGATCCGCTCGTTTAAGAACAAATAGCTGTGCTCCTGATGCTCCATACCTTTATTAAAGCCTGTTTTGCGCTCCCCTTTGGAGAGCCCGACCAAAACGCCGCTCTTCAGCAATTGCTGAAAATCAATGATTAGATCATAGCGGGTATCCCGCAGCGCCCTTATAAAAAGGTATGCATCTTTTAACGCTGCCCTCTTTTCAACGGACGGACTCTTTCCCATGAGTTTTTTCACCCATCGTTTTCGTTTTGAGACCAGCACCCGATCCAGCGCGGCATGGCCTTCAATCAGCGGGGATGCAGCCTCTTCCACAACCCATGTGATATGGGCATCCGGATAATGCTTTCGGATGGCGTTCAGGGCAGGGAGCGTGTGAATCACATCTCCGATAGCGCTTAATTTTATAATAAGAATATTCATTAGGAATCGTAATCTTGCTCTTACTCTTACTCTTGCTCTTGCTCTTTATCTTGCTCTTGCTCTTGCTCTTTATCTTGCTCTTTATCTTGCTCTTGCTCTTTATCTTGCTCTTGCTCTTGCTCTTGCTCTTTATCTTGCTCTTGCTCTTTATCTTGCTCTTGCTCTTGCTCTTGCTCTTTATCTTGCTCTTGCTCTTTATCCTGATTATAACAGATTTTGGGGAGGCCAGGACCGGGAATATCCGTTTCATATTACCGGCCTGTTATAATCAGTTTTTATCTTGCCCTAATCAAATGGGCGCGGGAGCAAGATAAAGATAAAGATAAAGATAAAGATAAAGATAAAGAGCAAGAGCAAGATTAAGAGCAAGATTAAGAGTAAGATACTAACTGTTCACTGATAACCGAATACACCATATCAACGGTAATTTCTTTCATGCAACTGTGATGCCCTTCGGGGCAGTCCGGTTTGAGACATGGGCTGCATGGGGTCGGCACCCTTACAATATGACTTTCGGGACTGGCCGGGGCGGTGGTGATATGGTCGGTGGAGCCGAAGATGGCGATCTGGGGAACGTCAAGCGCGGCTGCCACATGCATCAGGCCGGAATCGTTTGTTATGAAGAGACGGCATTTTTTTATCAGGGCTATCGCTTCACGAAGGGTGGTTTTGCCGCAAAGGTTGACACACCGATTTCCGATATCCTCACAAATCCGGTGTCCCAGTGCCTCTTCTCCCGGCCCCCCGAAAACGAGAATGTCCGCGGGGACAGACTTTTGCAGCCTCCGACACAGGGCAGCATAGCGTTCGGGAAACCAGCGTTTGGCGGTTCCGAATGTGGCCCCGGGATTAATTCCGACCACAGGGCTCTCTTTCTGTGATATGCCATACCGCCGCAGAATTTCCCCGGCACGGTGTCGATCTTCGGGGCTTACTTCAAGATGAAGCTTCTGCCCATCCGTTCGAAGTCCTGCTCCCTCCAAAATCCCCAGATAATATTCGACCTGATGAACCTCCCGAAGCTCAGGTGTACATCGGATATTGTGGCTCAGAAGAAGGCTTCTGCCATCCGTATCATATCCGATTCTGTTCGGAATCCCGGCAAGAAAGGCAATAAAAGCCGCTTCAAAAGCGTTCTGGAAAAGAATCGCGGCATCAAAATGATGCGATTTCAGATCCCTGGCAAGCCGGAATTTTCCGGCAAATCCCTTATGTCTTCCCGCGGCCTCATAAATCAGCAGATGGTCTGTATGAGAACTGTTCTCAAAAACAGGAGCGACCCATGGCTTGGCCAGAATACTGATCTCAGCACCCGGAAAATTTTTCCGGACCGCACGGACCGCAGGAATGGTCATTACAGCGTCACCTATCCAGTTCGCGGAACGGATGAGGATACGCCTGATATTTCTCAGATTTGAAAGCATTGATTTATTATGTCCCAAAGCAACCCGGTTTCTTTGTCTGAATCACCAAAATCAAAATATAATACACTTTATCCGAAATGTCCACCCTCTTGCTCTTGCTCTTAATCTTGCTCTTGCTCTTGCTCTTTATCTTAATCTTGCTCTTGCTCTTTATTTTAATCAAACAGATAAAGATAAAGATAAAGAGCAAGATAAAGAGCAAGAGCAAGATAAAGAGCAAGAGCAAGAGCAAGAGCAAGATTAAGATAAAGAGCAAGAGCAAGAGCAAGAGCAAGAGCAAGATAAAGAGCAAGAGCAAGAGCAAGATAAGAGCAAGAAGGGTCCCTAAGTGAAAAAAATCAGATTATGTCCTGTTTCCATGCTTTGATAATACAGGATTTTCAGAAATTGACCTTTGCAAATATATGTCTGAAGCAGGTTAGAAAAAAATATTTTAAAAAAAGTGTTTGCAGATGCCGATTTATGTTGACATTAAAATTAGTCTGCTATATTGACCGAGGAATAGAAGCGAACAACATTAACAAAAGGAGGTAGTACAATGACAAAAGCTGAATTGATAGATCAAATTGCAGAGGATGCTGAAATTAACAAGGTTCAGGCAAAAAGGGCGTTAGATTCCTTCATGGACAGCGTCATAAGTGCGTTGAAAAGGAAGGATGGCAAGGTTACGCTGGTCGGTTTCGGCACATTTTCGAAAATACGCCGCAAAGCCCGCAAGGGACGCAACCCCCAGACCGGTGCCCCGATTAAGATCAAAGCCTGCAATGTGGTAAAATTCAGACCCGGCAAAAGATTGAAAGATGCCATTTAAGATTCAGAGATTGGGGAATTGAGGAATTAATTCCCCAATCTCCCCATTTAATATGTAATTTCAAATCTGCTGAACTCTCCTGAATACTCTTCCCATTCCGTGTTCACATCTGTGACCTTTGAATGGGGCGATCCGTCCCGGCACCATTCAACCATTGCTTTGACATCTGCTTCATCCCCTTCGAACACTGCTTCGACGGTTCCGTCCATTCTGTTTTTCACCCACCCGGAAACATCATAGCTTTCCGCTGCCCGCTGGGTTTCGGCCCTGAAAAAGACCCCCTGAACCTTGCCGCTGACAATAACATGCGCTTTTGCCCTTCCTTCCATGATTATTCCCCCTTTGAAATTGAAAATTGACGACAACTGCCAACCGCCAACTGACAACTGCCAACCGCCAACTGCCAACTGACAACTAAAAACTGACAACCGACAAAAAAGACTGAAAATCCATAACCTCGACCCCCAGTTTCTCAGCTTTGCCAAGCTTGGATCCCGGGGATTCGCCGGCAACCAGATAATCCGTGTTTCGGCTGACAGAACCTGAGACCTTGCCCCCTGCCGCTTCAATCCTTTCCTTTGCCTGGCTCCTTGTCATCCCTTCAAACGTCCCGGTCAGGACAAAGACCTTCCCTTCCAGCGGTCTTTTCTCCTGCTTTGTTTTCCGAATAATCTTCACGCCGCTGTCTGAAATGCGCTGAACGGTTTTCCGGTTTTCATTCTGCTCAAAAAAATGCCTGATGCTTTCCGCGATCTCAGGGCCGATGCCTTCAACCGCTTCAAGCGTGTCAGGGGCAGCGACAGAGAGTTCGTCGATGGTTTCAAATTTGTCTGCCAGAAGATCTGCCACGTTTTCCCCCACATGCCGAATCCCCAGGGCATAGATAAAACGGTCAAAGGTGACTGTTTTGCTCTCTTCGATGGCATTCATCAGATTCCGGGCGGATTTCGGGCCCATGCGTTCCAGACCCTGCACCTGCTCTTTTTCCAACTGAAAAATATCGGCATAGGAAGTGAGCAATCCCTTATCCACCAACTGTTCAACCAGTTTGATCCCGAGGCCGTCCATGTCAAAGGCCGCTTTGGATGCAAAATGTCTGATACGCGCTTTGACCTGGGCAGAACAGTTGATATTGTTGCATCTGGAAACAGCCTCATCCTTTTGACGATATGCCTCGGCACCGCAAACCGGGCAGTTCTGAGGCATTGCAAATACTCTTTCCCCTCCTGTCCGCTTCGACTCGATCACCTTGATAACCTCCGGAATCACGTCCCCGGCCCGCTGTACCAGAACCGTGTCGCCGATCCGGATATCCTTCTTTCTGATCTCATCTTCGTTGTGAAGGGTGGCCCGGCTCACCGTGGCCCCGTCGATACTGACCGGATCAAGATGGGCCACAGGCGTCAGAGCGCCGGTGCGCCCGACCTGTATGCCGATATCGAGTATCCGGGTCGTTTCCTGGATCGCTTTGAACTTGTAGGCAATCGCCCACCTGGGGCTTCGGGATTTTTCCCCCAGACGCTGCTGCAATGAAAGGCTGTCAACCTTGATCACCATGCCGTCGATATCATAAGGCAGGGTATGCCGCTTTCCATCCAGTTCCCTGTAATAGTCAAGGGCCGCTTCAATGGTGATCCCGGGCTTGGTGAGCGGGTTGATTCTGAACCCCAGGCGATTCAGAGTTTGCAGGGTTTCCCAATGGGATTCCGGAGCAATATCCGTAATTCTTCCCACGCCATAAGAAAATATCTCCAACGGACGCCTTGCTGTCACCTTGGAATCGAGCTGCCTCAGAGAGCCGGCTGTGGCGTTTCTCGGATTGGCGAACGGAGAGAGTTCTCTGTTCAGGCGGTCATCATTGAGCTTTCCGAATTCTTCCAGCCCCATGAAAATTTCCCCTCTGACCTCGAGGCGGGCAGGAATCTTCCCTCCCTCCTCTTTCTGAAGCAGCAGGGGCACCGACCGGATGGTCCTGACATTGGATGTGATCCGCTCTCCCTTGAAACCGTCCCCGCGTGTGGAGGCTGTGACCAACTGCCCCTCTTCATAGACCAGCTCCACAGCGACCCCGTCCATTTTCGGCTCCGCTATATAAAGAATGGTATCATTTGTATCGAGATGTCTTTTTACCCGCTTGTCAAAATCAAGGATATCCGAGTCCTCAAACCCGTTATCCAGACTCAGCATGGGGATGGAATGTTCAACCGTCTCAAATTTGTCAAGGGGCGCTGCTCCGACCCTTGAAGAAGGGGAATCCGGGCTGGCCAGATCCGGATACTCGGTCTCCAGCGTGATCAGTTCCCGCATCATCCGGTCATATTCGGCATCCGATATTTCAGGGTCATCCAGAACATGGTACCGGTAATTATGCCTGTGCAGTTCTTTCCTTAATGTCTCAACTTTCTCAGTTATGATGGCGTCAGCAATTTTTGACATAAATGGTCTATCCCTTCGGCAACAGCCATGCGGCTTTGTTTGAATCGTTTATCCTTGAATCCGATATTCCACTGTAACGCCGAAAGTTCATCGGAGACCACAAGGATGCCTCCCACTTCCACATTGCGGAACTTTCCCACCGTGAACAGGGCGGACATTTCCATTTCAACGGCCAGGACATCCTTTGCCTGAAAATGTTCGACCTTTTCACAGGTCTCCCGATAGATGGCGTCGGTGGACCAGACAACACCTTCATGAAATGCGAGATTGCTCTCCCTCAAAACCGCTTTTGTTTTTTCAGCAACACGATCTGAGGGTTTTGCAATTTCATTTTCATCTGCATGATAATGTTTTGATGTTCCCTCGTCAATAATTGCCCCGGTGGGAACGATAATATCTCCGATCTTAACCTGGGGGGAGATCGCGCCGCACCAGCCCCAGAATATGATTTTCTGCGCTCCCCATACAATAAGCGATTCAAGAAGCATGACCGCATAAGGCGCGCCGACCACAGGGCCAGCCACTGAAAAATCAATGTAATTGTCATACCCGGGATATATCCTGCTCATCATCAGGTTTTTGAAATGGCTGTCACATAAGCCTGACAGATCGCAGAGCAGATCAAGGTCTGACTGGCTGCTTGTCATCACCGTGACAGGGGCCAAATCCGGGGCACTTTTCCCTTTTACGGGGTTTATGATTGCGTCATCTTTTTGCATTGGTTAAATTTTGCCTTTATCAGATAATCAAAGTTGTTTGAGTAATGTCTCGTAGTCATTATGAGACCGTCCTGAAAAATCTATGATAATCTCAGATTATCTGTCCTTTTCTTCCTGCTTCACAGAGGCGGTTTCACCGAAAAGAGTTTTTTCAGCCAGAGCCGCGTTCTCCGCAGGCTTGAAATCCGGTGGGACTCACCGTATGTTTTTTTATGCCGCCACAGAGTTGTCTCTCATATTCTTTGCGACATCTCTGTCTGTTTCAAGCCGCAGACAGTGCAGACAAAAATGCGGTCTGACAACTTCAGATATTCTCTGATGTGTCCGCAGTCATTACATGTTTTGCCTGACGGAAAAATCTGTCAGCATATGCCGTACCAGTCAGGATTTTTATTCTATTGAGCAGCCTTCGGAAAAAGTCATCTGTTAAGTGTGAGTTCACAATTCATCAAATCCCATTTTTTTAGTTCGTCCTGACCTGAATTCTTCCAATGCCCGGTCAGCCAACTTTGCAAGTTTGTCTTGTGACCTGGCAAATGTTTCATCCCATTTGAATTCTGCAAGGATATCCTCTAACAAATGTTCTGCAATCTCATCCTGCATTTCTTGCGGAAGCTTTGTTGCCTCTTCAAAGGCTTTTGTCAAAAGTTGGGTCATAATCATCACCTCTGTTTTTTGTCAGTGGTCCGTTGTCAGTTGTCAGTGGTCCGTTGTCAGTTGTCAGTTGTCGGTTGTCGCAACTGACAACTGACAACCGACAACTGACAACTGGCAACCGTAAACCGTAAACCGTCAACTGGCAACTGGCAACCGACCTATTCCGGCCCCACCACCTCAGAAAGTTCATCCCTCACTTCGTCAATGATATCATAAAGCCACATCACATCCTCTATGGAGAGGCGGCCGGCTCTTATGGGAGCTCGGTCTGTGCCGTCTTTTTTCAGCAATATCCGAGGGCCGATCTGGAGTTTCGCCTCTCCTCCGTCGTACTGATTGATCGAAACGATCAGTCCGGTCTCCTCAGATCTCCACTGCTTCAAAACCTTGTCCTTTTCAGGGTCAAATCCCTTTGCCATAATTATCCTCCTAAGTTGAAATCTTTGAAAAATCTGCAAACTCTCCGAACAGATCCGCAATATGCCTGAGCAGCGCGAGTCTGTTGTCGCGTATGTTCATGTCGTCGGCCATGACCAGCACACCCTCAAAAAACGCGTCCACAGGGTCGCGCAGAGAAGCGATATCCAAAAGCGCCTGTTCAAAATGCCCTTTGTCCAGATCATTCGCGACCTTCTCCCTCACCCCTTTGTAAGCATTTAAAAGCGCGGACTCGCTTTCGTGTTCAAAAAGGCTTTCATCCACATTTCCCGTGACCTCATGGCCGGCCTTCCGGATAATGTTCACCACACGCTTGAAGGCAATGGCCAGCGGCTCAAAATCGGGTTCGGCTTTCAACTGTTCCAGTGCGCGGACCCGCCTGCGGATATTCGGCACATGATCCACCGAAACCTTCACAATGGCCGCAATCACATCTTTTGAATACCCTTCCTCGGCCAGGAGATGGGTTATGCGGTCTTGCAGAAAAGTATAGACCGAATCGGTAATCTTTCTGATCTCCTGATCGCTTTTCTCGCCGAAAAGGCTTACACTCTTTTCAATCAGCGATTTTAAGGAAAAGGAGAATCCTTTTTCATGCATGATCTGGGTAATGCCGATACCCTGCCGACGGAGCGCATGAGGATCCGCGGTCCCGGTCGGAATGAATCCCACACTGAAGCATCCGCAGATGGAATCGATCTTATCGGCAATCGCGAGAATCGCTCCGGTCATGGTTTCAGGAAGCGGGCCTCCGGAATAGGTGGGCCGGTAATGCTCTTCGAGGGCAACGGCCAGTTCCCTGTTCTCTCCTCTGACAGAGGCATAGACTTTTCCCATAACCCCCTGTAGTTTCGGGAATTCCACCACGACTTGGCTGACAAGGTCTGTTTTGCACAATCTGGCAGCTTTTGAGACCTGCTCTTTGAACGCCGAATCCTGCCCGGTCTCATCTGCCAGGAATTCGGCGATTTGCTGAATCCGCATGACCTTTTCATACACGGATCCCAACTGGGCCTGGAAAAGGACTCTCTTCAGTTTTTCCAGCCAGTCATCAAAGGAGGTTTCCAGATCGCTTTTGTAAAAGAACCGGGCATCCGCGAGCCTCGCCCTGAGCACCCGCTCATGGCCTGTCGCCACAAAGGACATATCCTTTGTCCGCGTATTGTTCACCGCGATAAAGCAGGGCATCAGCTTATCATTTTCATCAAACACCGCAAAATATTTCTGGTGTTCCCGCATCGCGGTGATCAGGACTTCATCCGGAACCTCAAGGTATGCGGTATCAAACTTCCCTGCCACAGCTATGGGATATTCCACAAGGTTCTTAACAATATCCACAAGCTCGGGGTCGGGTAACACTCTGCCGCCCAGTTCATCCGCGACCTTTGAGATATCCGCTTCCACAAGCTTTTTACGCTCTTCCAGGTCGGCCACCACATAAGCCGAACGCAGCTTGTCAATGTAATCCGCGGGATCTGTGACGGTCACCCTTTCCGGATGCATGAATCGGTGACCCGATGCGGTATTGCCGCTTTTGATATTCCCCAGCACAAACGGGACAACCTCCTTTCCCAAAAGCGCCAGCACAGAATGAACGGGCCTTGCAAAGTAAACATTCAGGTCCGCCCATTTCATGGTCTTGGGGAACGGGGTGGATGTAATCACATCCGGCAGAATCTCTGCGAGAACGGTCGCGCTCGGAAGACCGTCCTCTTTTCTCTCCGCACACAGGTACCGGCCCTTTTCCGTCTCTTTGATACGGATATCCTCCACAGAAATGCCGATCTTCTCGGCAAATTTCTGCGCGGGCACCATGGGTTTGCCGTTTTCATCAAACCCGACTTTTTCAGGCGGTCCGGTAACCTCTTCTGCCAGAGATTCCTGTTTGTCTGAAACATCTGCAATCTCCACCGCGAGCCTTCTCGGGGTTCCGAAGACTCTGGACTCGCCGTGGTCAATGCGGGCGTGGGTCAGTTTTTTTGAAAGTGTTGACGCCAAAGCGTGCAGGGCAGGCTCGATATAGCCTGCCGGGATCTCTTCTGTTCCGATTTCAAGCAGTAAGTTGTTCATATTTGGACCCCTCCCTTCTCACTTCTTTGCATCAGAGGAAACCCCAGCGCCTCTCTCTGGGCCAAATATGCTTTTGATGCGGCCCTGGCAAGATTCCGTATCCGTGCAATATAACCGGTTCGCTCTGTCACGCTGATTGCTCCGCGGGCATCCAGCAGGTTGAAGGTGTGCGAACATTTCAGGCAGTATTCATACGTCGGAAGCACCAGCGCCTCTTTGACAACCCGCATGGCTTCGGCTTCGTATTTGTTGAAAAGAGAGAGCAGCCCGTCCACATCCGCTTTTTCAAAATTGTATGTTGACTGCTCCACTTCCTGCTGGTGATGCACATCACCGTAAGTGATGTTTTCATTCCATTTCAGATCATAAACATTGTCAACCCCCTGCAAATACATGGTGATACGCTCCAACCCGCAGGTCAGCTCCACCGGGATGCGATGCAGTTCGATGCTGCCGCAGAGTTGAAAATAGGTGAACTGCGTGATCTCCATGCCGTCCAGCCAGACCTCCCATCCGAGGCCGGACGCGCCAAGAGTGGGGGATTCCCAGTCGTCTTCAACAAACCGGATGTCATGCTCAAACGGATCCACGCCCAAGACCCTCAGGCTTTCCAAATACTGCTCCTGAACATCAATCGGTGAAGGCTTCAGGATGACCTGGTACTGGTAATAATGCTGAAGCCGGTTCGGATTTTCGCCGTAACGGCCGTCGGTGGGCCGCCTGGAAGGCTGAACATAAGCCACATTCCAAGGCTCAGGCCCCAGGGACTTTAAAAGCGTTGTCGGATGAAACGTGCCTGCCCCGACCTCCATATCATAAGGCTGCACCAGCACACACCCCTTGCGCGCCCAGAAATCATTCAGCGCTGAAATAACATCTTGAAAATACATATTGCTCCTTTTTATTCGGTTTACGGTTTACGGTTGGCGGTTTACGGTTTACGGTTTACGGTTGGCGGTTGACAGTTGACAGTTGACAGTTGACGGTTTACAGTTGACAGTTGACGGTTTACAGCTATTGGCTGATGACAACCGTTAACTGGAAA
>JAUCGI010000092.1:3480-19219 GCA_030378035.1 Desulfobacterales bacterium HSG2 | reverse complement strand
CCGGTTTTGTCCGCGTGTCGGACATCCTCCTCGGAATCCTCATACACCTCCTCCTCATAAGCCTCGCCGTCATTTGTCAGTGTTTGCTGAAGAGCTGTCATTGTGACCTCCTCTCTTGTTTCTGTTTTCTGACCTCATATATAAGTGGAACTTCGGCGCTCCGGATGCATGTTTTGCCAAAGTGGAACTTTGGCACTCCGGAGGCAAATTAGGGTTTCAGCACTTCATAAATATTCGCCTCCCAGGGATTGAAACGGTCATGAAAAACCTGTCCCTCCTCAAAACGACTCATGGTTCGGAGATTTACGAGGCCAACAGTGTCAGGGAACTTCAGCCTGATATCAGCCTCCTGTCCGGTAATCCCCTCGATGTTGTTCCCCGGTTTCTTCAATTCTTTTTTCTCCGAAGGATTCTTGACAAGGCACAGGTACTCCCTGCCGCCGTTTTTCCACCACAGGGATTCGATCATGCTGACAGGATTTCCGTTTTCATAAACGATTACGCGGGGCCGCAATCCTGAGGACTGCAAGATATCAGAAACAATTTTACGCCATTCGCGGCCGTAATCTGAAAAACGCCTGTCAGGGGCCCAGTATTCAAGGGGTGAGAGATTGAGATAAACCGCCCTGCCTTTTCCGGATCTCTTTTCCATAAGAACGCCCGCACCTTGGCGATTTCGCGTCCCCCTTTCAAAAACAGCCATCCCCTTATAACGACGGACACCTTTGTAATAAGTGAGACGCCGGAGGTACGGCTTTTCATATTTCTCCCCGTCGATCTCGGTCAGTCCTTTGCCGTTCAGGTATCCGGCGGACTCATCCCGGATGATGCCGAACAGATCATCCAGAACGCCTTTTGAACGCCCCCTGCCGCGCCCGTCCATAACCCCGCAGAGATAATCCGCGATCAGCACGCCCCCTTTTTCAACAAACTCACGCAGGAGATCGGCCTCCTTATGGGAAAGACAGACCGTTTTTGGCAGAATGATGACCCTGAATCTCCTGCTCAGTTCCGCCTTTCCATCTTCCACATCCAGATAGCTTACAAAATCATACTGAAACCCCAGATCTTCCAGCGTCTTGCACCAGACTTTCCGCAAAATCCCCATGGTCTGATTTTCGTCATCTAACGCGCCGGTGCGTTTGGGCCATGTTTTGCCATGCACAATGGCATCCATGGCCCAGCCCGCCCGGATGCTTGGATGGGAATAGTAAATACCGACGGGGTCGGGATCAAACAGGGTTTTCGGATTCACAATATGTTCGCTGACTTTTCCCTGAATCTCCTCAAAGGTCTCCCTGTTTGCCAGAATATGGGGCGCCATGTCGCGGCCTTCGGTATGAAACCAGCCTTCGGGCCAGGCGATGACCGCCTGATTGCCGTGAGCCATGTAATACCAGAGAAACCATGAATCCAGTTTGGGGTTTTTTGTGGAGAAAAAGGTCTGCATCCGCGGACGGCGGGCCGCGTTCCACCATGATCTGAGGATTTCGTTGGTCCCGTGGATGTCGTAAGCCTCCATCCACTGCACTGCGCGGCAGAGCATGGCGTAATCATAGCCGCCCCAGGGGCCCGGGGCCTGTGCTCCCACAAATCCGGCGGGTATGTCCGGAGCGAGGCTATTGGCATATTGCACAAGTTCTGAAAGGACCGAGGCGAACTGAAAATCCATGAAATGTCGGAAATCCATCCACGGAGATAAATTCCAGCGGAAAAGGGGCGGTTTTTTTGCCTTTTTTCGCACCTGTTCAAACCCCCGGGGCATCACCTTGTCAAATCCGGAAAATGATGTTCCCCACTGGCGATTCAGTTGCTCCGGGGAACCATATTCTTTTTTCAGCCATTTCCTGAACCATTGCAGAGACAGGGGATGAATGTCAGCATCACAGGGATTGTTCATTCTTCCCAGTGAAATTTCATCATCAAACGCGCACGCGAGAACATAGCCGTTTTTCACAACTGTCAGATTATTCAGCAGATGTGTTTTCATCTGCGCCAGCGTTCGGGGATCCGCCAAGCTGTGCGGCCGTATGACAAGCCCCCGCTTGTTTGTCACCTTGTCCCAATCCTTTTTTCTCAGATGCAGGAAACCTTTGTCTGCCGCATGTCCGACGTAATAAGGAAATCTTTGCCTGATGGAAAGATGAACTTTTTTCTCCTGTCCCGCACCCCGGTCGATCTGAAAACCTCCGATTCCCAATTTTCTGTACAGCCCAAAATCCCGCAGGACATCCGTTTTGTATGGCCATACCAGTATCCTGAAGCGGTTCCATTCCGGCCGCTGGGATATGGCTGGGACCGGTTCGGCAGGGTCGGGGGATTGCACCTCTGCCATGCAGTTCACAGTCCAAAGACACAGACAAAAATTCCATAAAATTATCAGGGAGGTCAGTCTCATAAAATGCTCCGTTTTTCGCTCAAAGAGGTTGTCAAGGGCGTATTCACGACTTGGGGGAGGATGTTTGAATTCCCCCTGATCAGGACGCTGATGAACGCGGAAGCACGCTGACAACAAAAAAAATCCGCGTGTGTCCGCGTTCATCCGCGTCCCCTCGGGGAATAGGCGATGCCCCCCAATTTGTAAATGCGCCCGGTTGTCAAGGTATATAAACTTGAAGAACGCTTGGCCAGTTCAAACCTGAAAAATTCTGATGATAACGCCTTATGGGGAGATGGATTCCGGGTCAAAAAACCTGTCCCTGACATCTTTTATCAGGGATGATAAGAATCCTGCCGATTCTTATCATTTTTGCCCGGAATGACAAGATGCGGGTCCTTTGCCGGAGCAAGCACCCCAAAAAGCGTTATAATCAGAAAAACTCAAGGGGACTTCCGAAGTTTCTGAAACTTCGGAAGTCTTTGTTTAACCGATCATTTTCAGAATCCTGCTCAATGTTTCCAAAACATCTTGTAACGTAAGGTGAGTATCTTCACCAAACCGTCTGCCATGCGTCACTCTGTTCCGATAGTTGATGATTTCTTCAAACTTATCTGACAGTTGATTCGGAATTCTTCCCTGTAATATATTGTAAAGAGAGGATAATCTGTTAATCTCGTCCGAACTTTTTATAAATGAGCTAATTGCGATATGAAAAGGTTTTTCTCTGTCATAATGTTCCCTGACAATTTTTCTTGTCAGACCTGTCGCATTGCCGATTTTGGTGAAAACGATTCTTTCAAAGGTTGCCGTCATCTCAACAAAAGCACTGTCGATTACCTGTTTTCTGAGGCTCTCGAAATAACTTTCGATTTTTTCCCGCTTTTTTCTTTTCTCATCTGGAGACGGTATTCCATGAGCACGTGAAAACTTTCCCGACTTATCAGCTATTGCTCTCCTTTCCGCACTGATGAGCAGGTTAAACAAAACAAGATGATTGTTATAACAACTTTCAAGCTCCGGATCTAGAATCCCGGCCTTTTTTTCCTTACGACGAATTGATGATCTATCCATTTTTCCAATGCGTTTTCCATTACTTCCTTGTTAAACTGAACTGGTTCACCCCGGATAACTCTGCCGATCCTTATCCAGTTATCAATCCCGTATTCTCTTGACAGGATAAGCATATATCCTTTGGTATTTTGTCCCCTCAGAAAAAAGTCAACTCTCCCGTCGCACAGGGCTATATTCGTTCCCACAGGCTCCAAGAGCGCGCACCTGCCGGCAAATCCAATTTCCAGCTTGGGGACCATATACCTCCCAATATCCTCCTCCACCACCATAATCTCGCTTTCGGTTATTTTAAGGAGGCCTTCGTTTACCAGATCCGAGAGCCATGTCTGAATCTGATTAAAAAGTTCTCTGACAGAGACCAGCCATTTCTCTTTTTCAGCCTCCCAGTCAACCGGTGCCGGTTCTGTTCCTTTAAATTGCTGTAACTTTTCTCTTAACCCCATATTGAATCTCCTTCAGGATAATTACCATAACAGTTTTCAAGTTTCGGTTCTAAAGCCGCCTCGTCTTTCTTATGACGAATTTCTGATCGATCCATTTTTCAAGTATGCCCTCAATATTTTCCCTGTTAAAGTCCATGTTTTGGCTCCGGCTTATTTTATGAACAATATGCCAGTTATCCCCATCGTCATATCTCAGCAGAATAAGCATATACCCTTTGGCGACATTTTCCCTCAGAAAAAAGTCAGCCCTCCTTCACACATGGCTATGTTTGTCCCCACAGGCTCCAGGATCGCGCACCTGCCGGCAAATTTCATTTCCAGCCTAGGGACCATATATCTTCCAATATCCTCTTCCACCACCATGATCTCGCTTTCGGTTATTTTAAGGAGGTCTTCTTTTACCATATCTGAGAACCATGTCTGAATCTGGTTGAAAAGATTTCTGACAGAGACCAGCCATTTCTCTTTTTCAGTCTCCCAGTCCGTCAGTTCCGGTTCTGGTTTTTTCAATTCCCGTAATTTTTCTCTTAATCCCATATTGAATCTCCTTTCCGTTATCCGCGGCAGATCATCTCAACCCATTCTTTTTTCATTAAACACTTTGGTTACAAAGGGCAGAATGGCAGGGGCCGTCAGATCACACCTTGGTTAGAGATCAGGCCGGCCCCTGCCATTCTGATCCGGAATCCATTTTCATTTTTCAAATACTCCGACCGGAATCAGATGGCCAGCTTTTCCATTTCCTGAAGTTTTTTAACCGGCAAGCCTGATCAGAGATCGACCAACTGTCTGAAAATGGATTCCGGGTCAGAATGGCAGGGCGACCTGAACTCTGACCAAGGCGTGCTCTGCCAACCGGGGTGTGCTCTGACGACCCCTGCCAGTCTGCCCGGAATGACATGCTTTGTTAGGCAGGGGCCGGCCTGAACTCTGACCAAGGTGTGTTTGCCAACCGGGGTGTGCTCTGACGACCCCTGCCAGTCTGCCCGGAATGACATGCTTTGTTAGGCAGGCCGGCCTGAACTCTGAGCGGGGCGTGCTTTGCCAACCAAGACGTGCTCTGACGGCCCCTGCCGGTCTGCCCGGAATGACATGCTTTGTTAGGCGGGGCCGGCCTGAACTCTGACCGGGGCGTGCTTTGCCAACCAAGACGTGCTCTGACGGCCCCTGCCGGTCTGCCCGGAATGACATGCTTTGTTAGGCAGGCCGGCCTGAACTCTGACCAAGGCGTGCTTTGCCAAGACGTGTTCTGCTGGTCTGCCCGGAATGACATGCTTTGTTAGGCAGGGGCCGGCCTGAACTCTGACCAAGGTGTGTTTGCCAACCGGGGTGTGCTCTGACGGCCATTCTGCCGGAATGACATGCTTTGTTAGGCAGGGGGCCGACCTGAACTCTGACCAAGGTGTGCTTTGCAACCGGGGTGTGCTCTGACGGCCATTCTGCCGGAATGACATGCTTTGTTAATATGCCAATTTACCTCTCCATTTATAAGTCGGGATCGGTGATAATGATAAAATCACCGAACCCTCTGAATTTTTCATCAAAATTCGGGAAGCCCGCGTCTGGGAGGATGGTCACCGTGAGGATATGTGTTCCCGGGCGATAATGCAGCAGATGCTCCGGGATTCCCATCCCCTGTTCGCTGTGGAAGTTTCCGTTTATACTCAGAACAACGGATCCGGGTGCGCGCCTCAGCGCTTCTGAAATGGAGAAGGCCATTGCGGCATCCCAGAGAGACTGGGCTTCGATAAAATGCGAGCGGCCCATCTTCATCCGGGACTGCATTTTCGATTCAGCCTCTGTCAAATCATCTTTGCCGTGTTCCCCTTCCCCTTTCTTTTTATGAACGGGTCCGCGGGGCATCATCATCTTTCCGAACGCTTCCAGTTTGGCGCGGTATTCCGGTGAGGCAGGGAGATATGGAAGGGGGGGAAGCCAGGATTTCGCTGTCTGAGGCAAATCGTTCAACGCGTTCGGCCCGAGTCGGGAAACACGGTTCACATAACGCCTCGGCGCGTTTGCCGCGATCACCGGAATCCGGTTCTCGCGGGCAAACTCAATCAGCGGGCGGTAGTCTGTGAAATAGTTTCCCCATGGACGGCTGCATTCTAAAAAATGCTTTTCCGGAATCAGCCCGGCAAGATACTCGTCAAGCACAATCTGCACGTCCCGCTCAAACATCTCCACGGACAATATCACAGGCCGCTCATGCGCTGATTCGGCACCCCGCGCATAAAGCGAATGAATCCCTTTCAGAAGCGCGGCCTGCAAAGCGTGCGCGGCCGGATCGTCATGTTTTTCTCCCACAAAAACGACATCCGCGGTCCTGGTCGCTTCTGTCACATTGTCATAAGTTGCCGGCCTCCCCTCCGAATTATAGATCCGGTAATGGGCTTCCGTAATTTCCAACGGGTCTTTCATTGTTTTCATATTGAAGTGCATAAAATTTCCGGCGCATCCGGTAGCAAAGATACTCACAGCCATCGCGAATGCGCTGAGGTGTTTGTTAAGAATTTTCAAAACACGATTCCGACATATCCCACAAAGCTGTCACCCGGATGTTTGTCATGACTGGTGGCATAAGCGAG
Source organism: Desulfobacterales bacterium HSG2 (assembly GCA_030378035.1). Taxonomy (GTDB): domain Bacteria; phylum Desulfobacterota; class Desulfobacteria; order Desulfobacterales; family 4be13; genus JAUCGI01. The sequence continues at coordinate 12,737 of JAUCGI010000092.1, read as the reverse complement.
AGACTCCGCATGCTCCGCGCCTAATGCCTTCCCCGCGGCAATGGCAGTCGCCGCGGCCCCCGCGCAACAGGCATTGTGATTTGTCAGCCCTTCCTGAATCACCTTCAGCGGGTCCATGGCGATCATCGCGTCAATGACCTTGCGGTCATTTTCATCACGCATCCAGTCAAGGGCCGGCTGACCTGTTCCCTTGGGGCTAAAACCGTAGTTCAACCCGTAATGGGTGAGATCAGTGGAGCCGACAACCTTTATCCGAAGGCCCAGCCGGTTTGAAATATCCACAGCAGCCTTTCCGATTTCAAGGGACGTCTCCGCGGGCGGCACCCCCATGGGAACAATTTTCACATCTTTGAAAAAATATTTTATGAACGGAAGTTGGAGTTCTATGGTATTATCCTGGGTGAAATTCTCAGATGTTTCAATGGTAAAAGAAAATTTTCCGGCCAGTTCGTCGGCAAGTTCCTTTTCGATTTGAATTTCACCGAACGGCGTCTCCCACGCGCCTTCTGCCATAATATAACAGGAGGAGTCGGGACGAAGATGCATCCCGAAAACGGCGATAACATCCGGAGGCTCTTCATCCAGAAGGGAATGGATAACATTACACGCGATGCTGCCTGAAAAGTACCACCCCGCATGGGGAACAATCCCTCCGACGAGACTTCTGTAAGAAACAGGCTTAACCTCTGTCTCTTTAAGAAAGTCATTGATCTGCCTCTCACATTCTGCCGCGCTTCCGGGGTACCAGCTTCCTGCAAAAAGAGCTTTTCTTGCTTTCATGGTTCCCTCCTTAAAATGGCATCCTTCATTTGTCAGTTGACACTTCTGAAAGAACAGCGGGACGCGGACAAACGCGGATGAGTCTGTTCCTCAGAAAAAGTGTGAACTGTTTTTGAAGTAATATGAAAGATGCCCTTAAAATTAAACATTCTTCCAGAATTTCATAAACTTTTAAAAAACCAAGTTAATTCTATTGTAAATAAAGTACTAATCAAACATACCTTCCTGTTTTGTGCAAGTTTTTTTTTGGAAACAGGTCATTTTTCCCTTGCATCTGAATTGATATTATAGTAAGATTTTTTCATGATTATAACGGATTCAGGGGATGTCTGTGAACATGAACATGAACGTGAACGTGAACTTGAACTTGAACTTGAACTTGAACTTGAACTTGAACTTATACTTATACTTATACTTGAACTTGAACGGTTCAGGTGTAAGTTCAAGTATAAGTTCAAGTTCAAGGCTCCCCAAATCCGTTGTAATCAGGATTTTTCTGATGTCTGGTCAGGCATACTGTATCCTTATTTATATGTTTTAAATTCTGGCAAAGGTGTTAAGTGTTAAGTGAGGCTAAGTACTTGGCCAAAAGTTTTCCAGTATTTTCTATTATAAGAGGATACCCGAAAATTTATGGCCAGGTACTTATGGAAGAATATAAAAATACAGTTGTCTTTGGCGACAGTTTTGAAATATTAAAACGGATAACGCTGTCGATCTGGTAATCACTTCCCTACCGTATTTTCAACAGAGAGACTACGGCGGAATGGGGATAGGCAACGAATCAACGGAAGATCAGTATCTGGATAATCTTTTAAAGATATTTTTTGAATCTGTAAGGGTTGTCAAAGATACGGGTACGATTGTTTATAATCTGGGAGATAAATATAAAAACGGCGGATTATCGTTAATCCCATACAAATTTGCAATCAGAGCTGTCGAATCGGAAAAAATTTTTTTGGTGAACAACCTGCAATGGATAAAATTGAATCCGACACCGAGACAGGATAAAAGGAAGCTGATTCAGACAACCGAGCCGTTTTTCATTTTTGCAAAATCAAAGAACTATTATTTCAATTCGGATAATTTTCTGGCACATCTGGATCATGCTAACAAACTGAAAAAAAACAGGCCCTCTGAAAAATTGGGGAAAACCTATTTTGACCTGATTGAAAAATCAGAGCTTACTCAGGAGCAGAAAAAAAAGGCGGAACAGGAACTTGATAAAACAATCCGGCTGGTTCACGAGGGTAAAATCGAAAGTTTCAGAATGAAAATCAGGGGCCTTCATTCCGAGCCTTACAACGGTCAGAAGGGGGGAAGAAAAATACAGATTGAGAATAACGGTTTCACAATAATAAAAATATATGGGAAAAGAGTCAAAAAAGACATCATCGAAAGTCCGGTTGAAACAATCAGACATAATAAGCATCCTGCTGTGTATCCCTTATACGTCATTCAGGAACTGATAAAGTTGCTGACGGAACCTGACGCGATTGTTCTTGATCCGTTTTGCGGAAGCGGAACCAGTTGTCTGGCGGCTGCGAACATCGGCAGAGACTATATTGGCATCGAAATAAACAAAGACTATGTTGATTTTGCAAAGGAAAGGATAAAACTGGAAGGTAATAAGCAACAGGAATTGTTCTTATGACCGAAACGGATTTAGGGAGGCCTCCTGAACTTGCACTTGCACTTGAACTTGAACTTAAACTTAAACCCGCACTGCGCTCAGACTCCGGCCTGAATGTGCTTCGTTAATGAAGTGTAAGTTTAAGTGCAAGTGCAAGTGCAAGTAGCAAGTTTAAGTGCAAGTTTAAGTGCAAGTGCAGCCTCCCCTAAATCCGTTATAATCAGAAAAGTTGAATGAAGGATACCCTTTTTTAATAATAACGAAAGCTGCTTTGACAAAGGAGTGTTCCATCATGTCATTCTGATCGAAATTGAAAAATGTCCCATTTTCTCAATTTTGCCAGGAGTGATTGGACGCACCCTGATAAAACAGCTTTCTATCTGACAAAGAAAGGTTGGAACAATGAAGAAGAAAATCAAACATTTTATTCTGGTAGCGATTATCGGAGGGATTCTATACGGGCTATTTAGCTATCATTTCATCATCTACATGGGTGAAGATATCAAAACGGTCAGACCTTTGAAGAAATCAGAACCGAGCTTCAGCGATACATTCATCAGTCTGGAGACAGGCAGTTATTCCGGATTTGAGGCCATTCTGACGCAGGGCACACTGCGCGAGGACGGCCTCGGAGAACTGCTTGTGGAATTGGGTCTGATCACCCAGGAAGAACTTCGCAAATTAGAGGAAAAAATTGATTCTGGAGGTTAAAGGCTTTTCTATCCTGAACAGATAGGAAACCACAGAGGTCACAGAGAAGCCTCGGAGAACCTCAGAGTTTCAGGTGAGGCTTTGGTTGTCCTCTGTGCATCTTCTGTGCTCTCCGCGGTTTAGGCGCTGATTATAACGGATTTAGGGGAGGCTACACTTGCACTTATACTCAGACCCCGGACATTCATTAACGGAGCACGTTCAGCCGGAGTCCGGGCGCGGTGCGGATTTAAGAGCAAGTTTAAGTGCAAGTGCAAGTGCAAGTGCAAGTGCAAGTTTAAGTGCAAGTGCAAGTGCAAGTGCAAGTGTAAGTTTAAGTGCAGGAGGCATCCCTAAATCCGTTATAATCAGGAAAGGCGGATTCAGACCGCAGAATCCGTCAGAATCAGAAACATCCATCTTCGTCCGGGCCGTTCAAAGTCGGATCGGATTGGCAAATCCGATCCGTCAGCAGGCCGAAGAACTGAATGCCCCCGCCGGATTTGCCAATCCGGCGGGATCACACCGAGGCTGATTATTAAAACATAAAATGTCGCTCAAACGTAACATTGTTTACTGCGTCAGTTCAGCTCTGTTTTTCATTTTCGCCCTTTCCTTTGTGCTGACCTGCCTCTATTTTTACATCCCCGCTTATATTCATTCCAAAGTAATTCCCTCCGTTCCCGAAAAAACAGGGATCAGGGATTTCAGGTGCGAAGTTCGCAGAGTCGGCCTGACCGGAGCGGATATCGCGTCATTGCAGATCGGCGACGGCGAGAATACAGCCCTTCAAGTAAGTTCCGCACGGATAGATTATTCTCCCCAAGGACTTTATGGAAAGCACATCAGAAAGACCACGTTCAGCGGGATTGAACTGCACTGCGGGATTGAAGACGGAGAGTTCGTTATCCGAGGCTTCGATTTAAAAGCGTTCCTCGCCCGGCGCCGAACAGAGCCTCCGTCATCAGATCCGTCCGAACCGGTCTCGGTGGGCTGCATTGAAATCCGTGATGCAGTCATTGTTTTTGACTGGGAGGGAAGAAGATTCAGACTCCCCCTTGAACTTGAAATTCTCCCTGATAAGACTTGGAGCGTATTCGACTGCATCCTGCGCCTTTATCCCCGGGGACAGGAGATTCTTTTCGCTGTGAAGCCTCATTTGAAGGAGAAGAGAATCCGCCTGAAATTCAATGCGAAAGCGATCCGTCTTGAAAGATTTGCCGATTTCTTAAAACAGGTTCCCGAACTTATCTTATCCGGGGAAGCGGATATAAACGGAGAGATTCTTCTCCGAACCGGGCCTTTTGAAATCTCCTCCATATCCGCGTCGTGTGAATTCCGGGATCACGGAAGCGCATACAAAAATTTCAAACTGAGAGGAGACGCTCCCTGCCGCGTGGAAATTAAGGGAAGCGACCTCCTGGGAGACCCCGGAAATCTGAATATGTCTCTTTCTGCAATATCGCTCCTCTCGCCCATGCCCCTGACCCTTGCCGATATGCGTTGCGATTTGAAAATGACTCGGGATATGACAGAGGGGGCAGGAAGTTTCAGGCTTGATTTGGAGAAATCTGACGGAAATCAAGCCCCTGTAAAGATAACGGAACCATTTCAGACAAACGGGAACTTCTTTGTGAGTCTTGGAAAAGAAGGGGGATGGGAATTCGGGATCACCGTCCTGAGGAAATCGCTTTCCGGTCCGAAAACGTGCGGATTCAGCATAAATCCTTTGGATATCCTCGCCAACATACCGAAAATTGATATTTGCGGAAAAGGGAAGGGTGACAAGGGAACGATAGAATACGACGTGATCCTGTCCGACATGAAGGCAAGCGGAGAATCCTTTGCCGTTAATCTCCATCGCGCATCTCTGAGAGGCAAAGCCGGCGTGGGAGATGCGTTACGCACGGATGCCGTTGTAAGCGTCTCAGATGCCGGAATAGCCAGCTCGAATTTACGGATAGACGGCATTCACGGCCTTATTCCGCTGAAATGGCCTTGCGAAAAACCGGGCCGCAAAGGGAGCGTTTCGGTGAAATCTGTTCAATGGGATGCGATGAAGATCGGCTCTGTCAGCGGGACGGTCCGGCAGAGAAAATCCGGTTTTGTTTTTAACGGCAGTCATCAGAGCAGCCTTATCCCGGGGCTTATATTGAAATTCGACGGAAGAACCGGAAGCGCATCTTCGGAGGAATACGGAACGGAGATCCGTTTTGCTTCTCATCATAAAATCACCTGGGATATGGATCTGGGTCAGTTCGCTCCCGCGGCTGAAGGCGTGACGGTCAACGGAGAATTGGATATTAAAGGTGGTCTGGTTTCGGGAAAAAACGGAACGCGCTGCGTATTGAATTCGACGCTGACCCGTGCCAATCTGATGTTGAAAGAGAAAGATATTGCTGTTGAAGGGATTGACCTGGCCTTTTCCATGCCTGATCTGCCTGAAACACACAGTGCGCCGAAACAGACCTTTCGCTTTAAAAACGCCGCATTCGGCGGACTGCGTCTGGATGACGGAGATATCGAGTTTCAGCTCGAGTCGGACGGATCGCTTTTTATTGAAAAGAGCAGTTTCAGATGGTGTAACGGAAAGGTCGGCTTTCAGGCACTGCGAATCTCTCCGGGCGCGGAGGATTACGATCCCGTGCTCTATTGCGACCGCCTGAATCTTGCCATGCTTCTCGAACAACTGGGAACAGGAAATGCGGAAGGGGACGGAACGGTGAACGGCAGGATACCGATCCGATATAAAGGCGGGAAACTGATGTTTGACGACGCTTTTCTCTTTTCGACGCCCGGAGAGGGCGGCACGATTCATCTGACCGGAGCGGAGATGCTTACCGCGGGGATTCCCCTGAACACCCTTCAATATGCCCAGATTGACTTGGCCCTTGAGGCATTGAAGGATTTCAATTACAAATGGGCGAAAGTGATGCTGACAACAGAAGGGGAGGACCTGAAAGTGGGAATACAGTTCGACGGCGCACCTGCCAAACCCCTGCCGTTCATCTATAAAAAGGAGGTCGGCGGGTTCGTCAGGGTTGATGCCGGAGGCAGGGGATCGCATTTTCAGGGGATACGGTTGGATGTGAATATGGGGTTGCCGCTTGATAAGATTTTGCGGTATAAAGATGTGTTGAAGTTTTAAGTTTTAACTTTTAAGGGTTAAACTTATGTGATATGTAGCAATGCGATCTGCCTGAACAAATCTGTTATCAGGGCGAACATGCTGCGATATGCGTGACTGACTTTAACCAGATGACCCTGCCACGGGATGCCGGACGGAATTCGCAATCCGTCCGCAGTGTTCCGGTCGCCGGAACGGGATTGCAAATCCCGTCCGGCATGGGAGAAATTCACTAAGTTTATGCTCCGGCATCAGAGACTCTCGGGATCAATTCCCAATGCCCTGAGCTTTTCGGCCAGTTTTCGGGCCCGTTCCTCGGCAGCCTGCCGAGCCTCATTTTCCTGTTTGGCCCGTTCCTCGGCAGCCTGCCGAGCCTCATTTTCCTGTTTGGCCCGTTCCTCGGCAGCCTGCCGAGCCTCATTTTCCTGTTTGGCCCGTTCCTCGGCAGCCTGCCGAGCCTCACTTTCCCGCTCGGCCCGTTCCTCGGCTGTTTCGGCCCGCTGAGCCTCGGCCTCGCCTTCGGTCAGGACAAGCTGACCCTCATCCGTATAAAAGCGCAGCCAGCGTTTCCTGGCGCGCAGGAGCTCGCCCTCCCACACACCCAGCCGCACCCCGAGTTCCCGGCTCGGAAGCCTGCCCCGGCTGTCCGGTCTTATCTCCTCATATCCGCCCCGGACCAGTTTCCATCCGAAGAGCCGTTCCGCAGCGGGATCGTAGCAGAAATACTCATTTGTGCGGAAGGTCCGCTCGTACAGATCCTTTTTCAGTCCGAGATCTGTGTCGATTGTTGTCGGGGAGGCCAGCTCAACAATCACGTCGGGATACCTTCCGCCCTCCTCCCACACGATCCAGGAATTCCGGTCCCGTGTGCCGTCGGTCCCCTTCACGACAAAGACGTCGGGGCCCCGGTAATCCTCGTTTTTCACCTGCTGCGGGCTGAAGTAGACGAACATGTTTCCGCCGGCAAAATAATCCCGGCGGTCACGCCAGTGCCAGTGGAGAGAATCGATTAGCAGATTCATCTCAATCCGATGCCATCCTCCGCGGGCAGTTCGGGGATTCCCCGTTCGGAGACAGGGAAAAGTCTCAGGATTCCGGTTTTGTCCGCGTGTCGGACATCCTCCTCGGAGTCCTCATACCCTTCCTCCTCATAAGCCTCGCCGTCATTTGTCAGTGTTTGCTGAAGAGCTGTCATGGTGATCTCCTCTCTTGTTTCTGTTTTCCAAACCTTACGACCGGAGCGCACTTTGGCAGACATCCGGCAGAACTCCGAAAGCCCGGACATCAGAGACTCTCGGGATCAATTCCCAGTGCCCTGAGCTTTTCGGCCAGTTTTCGGGCCATTTCTCTCTCGGCCTTTTCTTCAGCCCTCTCGGCCTTTTTCAGCATGTCATACGCCGATATCTCACACAAAGGCGCAAAGGCACAAAGAAAAGGCACAAAGGATAAAAGCGGGCACTTATGTCCGGCTTCCGGGCTGGATCGGACATATCCGCCGGTGTCTGACCCGGTAATCTCAGCAGATTGTACCCTCCCCCAAATCCGTTATAAAATCCGTTATAATCAGACTTTTTTAAATACAAAAATTCTCTGACCGAAGAAACTTCCGTCCGGGTTATTCTTTTCCGGGCTGATCATCCGTGATCCTTTTCACCTCATTTTCAGGCATACCCAGCAACCCGGCAATGCTTTTGTCTGATTCCCCGGCCTTTCTCAAAGCCAGAACGGAGCGACTTTCAAACTTTTCCCTTTCCGACTCGGCCTTTTCCCTTTCCGACTCGGCCTTTTCTCTCATGCGTTTCTCTTTCAGCAAAAATTCCCTCATTACCTGGTCCGAAGCCTGCTCTTGTCTCATTCGTGCATCTGCCAGGCGGTACAGATCCATCAGTTTCGGATTCTCTGTGAATTCTCTCAGCATTTCATGAACCTCCTGTATTCCCTCATTGTTTTGAAAGGATTTATCAATATTTTCTGAGGGATCATGCGGTTTCACCAGATAATCACACCACTGACCGAGAATACCGGTGTTGGCAGACTGCCGGGCCTCGCCTTCCTTTTTTCTTTCGGCCTCGGCCTTTTTTCCAAGGTTCTTTTTTTCTGTCTCAGCCTTTTCTTTTTCTGACTCGGACATGTCCAGCAGCTCGGCAATGCTTTCTTCTGATTCCCCGGCCTTTCTCAAAGCCAGAACGGAGCGCCTTTCAAGTTCTTTCTTTTCCGACTCGGCCTTTTTCTTTTCTGACTCAGCCTTCTCTCTCATGCGTTTCTCTTTCAGAAAAGTTTCCCTTATTATGTGTTCCCGAGTCCGCTGATCTCTCAGCCATGCCTCATGCAGGCGTTCCTGCTCTCTCCGTCTGTCTTCTTCTGTAAATTCTAACGGCATTTCATAAACCTCCTGTATTCCCTCATTGGGCGCATTTACGAGCTGGGGCGCACCGCTCCCCGAACCCGATATGCACAGGGAACATTATAAGCATAGTTATCCGGTGTCAACCGGCAAATCGTCCACAGGCCATCTGCTCCGCTGATAACGGACAGGTGAATGGCTCTGCCTCATCGGGTTCCGGCCTCCGGTCTCTCCTGTTTTTCCCAAAGAAATTTCCGCCCGGGGTTATTTGTCTCCGGGCTGATCATCCGTGATCCTTTTTACCTCCCTTTCAGATATGCCCAGCAACCTGGCAATGCTTTTGTCCGATTTCCCGGCCTCTCTCAAAGCCAGAACTGATCGCCTTTCAAGGTTTTTCTTTTCAGCCTCGGCTTTTTTCTCAGCCTTTTTCTTTTCAGCCGCAGCCTTTTTCTTTTCAGCCGCAGCCTTTTTCTTTTCAGCCGCAGCCTTTTTCTTTTCAGCCACAACCTTTTTCTTTTCAGCCACAGCCTTTTTCTTTTCAGCCGCAGCCTTTCTCTCAGCCTTCTTCTTTTCAGCCTCGGCTTTCAGCAGAGACTCCCTTAATTCCCTCATTGTCCGTTCCGAAGTCCGCTGATCCATCAGCCACGCCTCATGCAGGCGATACTGCTCTCTCAGTCTGTCGT
>JAUCGI010000092.1:0-3382 GCA_030378035.1 Desulfobacterales bacterium HSG2 | reverse complement strand
CAGAGGTGATCGGGCCGACCTGTTTCTGCCGGCCGAAAAACCACTTGAAAGCTGTGTCATTATACAGACATATTTCCATTTTCATCCGGTGACATCTCTGAGATGTCCATAGTGTTAAGTGTTAAGTGTTAAGTTTAAAGTGTTAAGTGTTAAGTTAAGACTTCCCGTATTCGGTCTGACCTTAGCAAACTGATTCAGCTTTTGTAAAGGATATCAAAACTGATACTGGATTTTTTGGGCGATGTCAACAAAAAAACTAAAAAAAATATCCGATTTTTGGCATCCTTCATTTATGGGTTTAAGTTCGTAGTTCCGCCTTCAGGCGGTGCCAAACGCCGGAACTATGAACTTTTTTTGTCATCTGAAAAGTGCAAACCACTTTTCAGGCAAAATGAAGGATGCCCGATTTTTTTATGACATACCTTTAAATTTTTCAAACAGTTAAAAGTTCTGAGCATCATTCTGAAAATGTCCGATCTGAAAAACCGGTTTTTTATGAAAATCAAATCCCTCAATAAAGCAGGCTACCAATCTAAGCCGGGACACCTTATATCAAACCACGAAAAAACACGAAAGGACACGAAAGGACACGAAAAATACTTATGTCCGCGATTAGATCCCAATTCGGCTGCCAGCTTATGTCAGACCACGAAAAAACACGGAAGGACACGAAAAACATTTGTGACCGCAGTTATCCCGTTTCGTGTGTTTCGTGTGTTTCGTGGTATGAATTACAAAAATGTCCAGCCTCGGGCAGCCCCCGATTTCCGTTTCGTGTGTTTCGTGGTATGAATTGTTACAAAAATGTTGATAGCCATAAAGCACCTGATGTATAATAAATTGTTAATCGTTATGAGGTTTTATCCGATTTGCCGGACAAATGGCTGACCGTCTGTAACTGCATACCTTATATATAAGGAGAATTTTCGATAATGTTAACAGAAAATTTTAACTTATAAGGATATGTTAATTGCCGACAACGGCCACAAGGATTCTCATCAATCACACTCTGAATATCCCCCGAAATAATCTTTGTCAGGCAAATGGTGCCAGCTTTGCTGAAATTTTGTATTTGCAGGTATCCGGTTGGATAACAGGAACTTTTCACCGGGCGGCCCGTTTGTAAGAGATCACAGAGTCAGCCGAATAAACAGCCAGCGCGATCCATATCATTACAAAAGTGTACATCTGCTCCCGCATGAGAGGCTCATGAAAAAGGAAGACGGCCAAAAGAAAATGGCAGGTCGGCATAACATATTGCAGAATCCCTATGAAAGAAAAGGACAGCCGTTTTGTACTCAGCACCAGAAGGAGGAGCGGAAGGGCCGTGATCAGAGGAGTCCCAGCGAGAAGCAGATCGGTCATGATGCTTATCCGGAGAAAGTGCCCTGTGCCGGTGAGGTTCATATACATAAAACAAACCAGTACGGGAACCGAAAGAAAAAGTGTTTCCACGCAAAGTCCCACCAGCGGTCTGACCGGCGAGAGTTTTCGGATCAGGGTGTATGACACAGCGGAAAAAGCGACAGCGAACGTCAGCCACAGAAGTCCGCTGCTCCGAAGACAAAGATAAACAACCGCCGCCGCTGCCAACGCCACCGCCGCAGTCTGGGCAGGGCTCAGGCGTTCCCTGAGAAAGATCACTCCGAGAAAAACACTGAGCAGCGGACTGATAAAATATCCGAGACTTATCTGTAGGACGTGATCGCAGATGACCGCCCAGTTGGCCATGGACCAGTTGGCACCGAGCATGACCGTGGAGGCAAGCAGGGTGAGGAGGGTCCTGGGGGTCTTCAGCGCCTCTGCCAGTTCATCCCACCGCCGCTGCAACAAAAGCAGAAGCAGAAGAAACAGAAAAGACCAGACGATCCGGTGCATGACAATCTCAGTAACCGGAACAGGTTTCAGCGACTTGACATATATGGGCGAGAATCCCCATATCAGAAAGGCGGAAACAGCACAAACAAGTCCTGGCAGGAATTCCTGTGGTTGTTCTGAGGTCATATTTTAATTAAAAACTTTTAAGTGTCCCTTTTCATTTCCTTAATCTACACGGATTGTGTGCAAAAAAGGATTAGGCGTGATCTCCGGATACCGACCTGATCTTTGTCCGGTCTTTTTTTTCAGGAGCCGCTTCAGAAGATCCCGCTTTTCATCCGGTGACATCTTTGAAATGTCCGTAGTTTTAAGTTTTAAGTTAAGGCTTCCCGCATCATCCGGCTAACTTTGACCACTGATTGGGAAAAAGTGTAAACCAGTTTCAGCTTTTGTGAAGTATGTCAAAACTAATACGGGATTTTTTTGGCGGTGTCAACAAAAAACTACAGGGATTTCAAATAAGAAAGGATATCCGGAGTTTTGAAAACTTTAAGACCTCCGAACAACCCTCCAGAGTGCCAAAGTTGCACTTTGGCAACGAATCCGAAGAACCAACTCCGGAGTGCCAAAGTTGCCCGTTATCAGCTAATGATATCCAAGATTAAGTTAAGGGGTAAGGAAGTTCGTCGTGTCATTCTGATCCTCCGGAGTGCCAAAGTTGCACTTTGGCAACGAATCCGAAGAACCAACTCCGGAGTGCCAAAGTTGCCTGTTATCAGCTAATGATATCCAAGATTAAGTTAAGGGGTAAGGAAGTTCGTCGTGTCATTCTGATCCTCCGGAGTGCCAAAGTTGCACTTTGGCAACGAATCCGAAGAACCAATTCCGGAGTGCCAAAGTTGCCTGTTATCAGCTAATGATATCCAAGGTTAAGTTAAGGGGTAAGGAAGTTCGTCGTGTCATTCTGATCCTCCGGAGTGCCAAAGTTGCACTTTGGCAACGAATCCGAAGCAGCAACTCCGGAGTGCCAAAGTTGCCCGTTATCAGCTAATGATATCCAAGGTTAAGTTAAGGGGTAAGGAAGTTCGTCGTGTCATTCTGATCCTCCGGAGTGCCAAAGTTGCACTTTGGCAACGAATCCGAAGAACCAATTCCGGAGTGCCTGTTATCAGCTAATGATATCCGAATATCCGTTTCATCCTCATATCCGTTGTCATATTCCCACAAACACAAAGGGCGGTTAGCTACTTATTGAAAAGCCTTCCCTGCGGCGAATAAAATGTTTATCAGCCCGGAAAGGGAACGGATATCCGTTTCATCCTCCTATCTGCTGTAATATTCCCCCGAATATCCGCTGTCATATTTCCCGAATATCCGTTTCATCCTCATATCCGCTGTCATATTCCCACACAAACACAAAGAGCGCAAAGGACGCTTAAAGAATTTACGGTTAGCTACTTATTGAAAAAGCCTTCCCTGATACGAATAAAATGCTTGCCAGGATATCCATGTCATCCTCCTATCCGCTGTCATATTTCCCGAATATCCGCTGTCATATTTCCCG
>JAUCGI010000091.1 GCA_030378035.1 Desulfobacterales bacterium HSG2 | reverse complement strand
TCTGAATTATTCATAAACCGTTAGCGGATCAGGAGAGCTTTAAACCGGAATCCGCTGCTTTTTGAAATTTTATGAATAATTCGGATTAAAAAGGGGCATCCTTCATTTTGCCTGAAAAGTAGTTTGCACTTTCAGATGAATGGAAAAGTTCGTAGTTCCGCGTTCATGCGGCGCCGTCGGAACTACAAACTGAAAAGTGTAAACACATAAATGAAGGATGCCAAAAAAACGCATGAATAATTCTTTATGTGGAGAAATCATTATGAAATGCCCAAAATGTGCAAGTGAAAACGTAACCCACTCACACAGACGAGGTATGGAAAAAATCATCCGATATGTCTATCCCCGTGTTCCCTACCGATGCAAGGAGTGCTGGACCCGTTTCTGGAAGTTTGAGAATCCTCTGAGAACTCTTGCATCCAAGATAATGCTGATTCTTGTCATTCTGCTTATTGCAGGGGCGTGTGTATGGTTTTTCAGCCAGTCCCGGGAACAGCGGACGCCTCAGCCAGTTCAGAAAAAAACCCGCCCTGTTGCCCGGCCCATTAAGAAAGCTATTCCGAAGATGGAAGTGGAAGAGCCTGCCTCTGAAACAGAAAAACCGGAAAAATCAGAAGAACCGGAAAAGACAGAAATTGTGAAGCGGGAAGAGGGTATGACTCCGGAAGCGGGTGGGCCGTCTGATACTGAGCCTGTCCGTTCTGATGAACGGACCGAAGAACCTGCGGAACTCCCTGTGGAAACTCCTGTTGAACAGCCGGAAGCCCCTGTCGCGCAACCGGAAGTCCCTGTTGAACAGCCGGAAGCTCCTGTTGAACAGCCGGAAGCCCCTGTCGCGCAACCGGAAGTCCCTGTTGAACAGCCGGAAGCCGTCGCGCAGCCGGAGGTCCCTGCTGAACAGCCGGAACTCCCTGTTGCTGAACCGACACCGAAGCCAACGGTTATTGCAAAAAAACCGAAGGAAAAAAGATCCCGTCGAATATTAAAAGGTATTCAGCATCAGTCAACAGAGGAAGAGTTCAGGCTGGAACTTTTATCCGACGGTCCCATTTATGATTACAAACAGTTTACCATGTCTCCGCCTCCGAAAGTGGTGCTCGATTTGCCGGGAAGATGGAGGTATTCGGGAAGATACACTATAAGAGTGAAGAGTGACATAGCCAGAAGGGTCAGAGTCGGGAAACATTCTAACAAACTCAGGCTGGTTCTGGATCTGAAAGGCAGCAAGACGTGGATTCCTGTTATTGAGGAATCATCTGAGGGACTCACGCTGATCATAAAAAAATGAGCCGTTCTTTGAGATTTTCAAAGTTTTTAAAACTTCGCAAGGCAAATTCCGGGCCTTTCAAAATTTCGGAGGCTTCCGAAATTCGGGGTCTTCCGAAGTTTTGGAAACTCTGGAAACTTGGTCTGATAAAATTCCTGATACTCGGTCTTTTTTTTGTATTCATCGGGGATGTGTCTGGGGAATCGGAAATTGCAGAGGTGCGCGTTGAAGTACTGAAAGATGTTGATACAATCACTTTAACTGAGGTGTTCAGAGTGGTCATTGCTGCCAAAGCTCCGATAGGGAAATATCACCTGTTTTTTTTGAACAAACCGTTAAGACTGGTGGTTGACCTGAACGGAGTCTGGAAAAATGCAGGGGTTCCGGTGATGAAAGTGAAGGATGCCAGGGTCAGCCGGATCAGGATCGGTGAACACGCGGATAAGCTCAGGGTTGTGATGGATCTGAAGGGGAAAGAACTGCCCTCTCCCGTTATTGAGGAATTTCCCAAAGGGCTCGGTGTGAGCTTACCTCGAAGGTTTCCGAGGTTTTGAAAAGCTTCGGGAATCTGCTCCAAAAATTTCGGGCATGTCCCACCCACCTGTCATTCCGGGCAAAACTGAAAAAATGGGACATTTTTTCAGTTTTGACCCGGAATCCACCGCCGAAGTCGGAAAATGTCCGCCTTCCAGTTTGATCGGAATGAAAACTTCGAGAATCTGTCCGAAAAATTTCGGACGTGTCCCACCTACCTGTCATTCCGGGCAAAACTGAAAAAATGGGACATTTTTTCAGTTTTGACCCGGAATCCACCGCCGAAGTCGGAAAATGTCCGCCTTTCAGTTTGATCGGAATGAAAACTTCGAGAATCTGTCCGAAAAATTTCGGAGTTTTGAAAAATTTCGGGCGTGTCCCACCTACCTGTCATTCCGGGCAAAACTGAAAAAATGGGACATTTTTTCAGTTCTGACCCGGAATCCACCGCCGCCGAAGTCGGAAAATGTCCGCCTCCCAGTTTGATCGGAATGAAAACTTCGAGAATCTGTCCGAAAAATTTCGGAGTTTTGAAAACTTCGGGAACCTGCCCCAAAAATTTCGGGCGTGTCCCACCCTACCTGTCATTCCGGGCAAAACTGAAAAAATGGGACATTTTTTCAGTTCTGACCCGGAATCCACCGCCGAAGTCGGAAAATGTCCGCCTTTCAGTTTGATCGGAATGACATGATGGTAGATGGACACCCAAAATTTCGGAGTTTTGAAAACTTCGGGAATCTGCCCCGAAAATTTCCGGAGTTTTGAAAACTTTGGAAATCTGCTCAGACTTTTTTAAACAGATGTTGTAAGGAAAAATAACTTCGTGTGTATCCTTTTTAACAGAAGTCGGAAAATGAACCTCTGGCTGAGGGATGGAAATTAAAATAATCCCAACCAAACCATGTCATTCACAGCCAAACATGTCATTCCTGCGGAAGCAGGAATCCACCGAGATTACAAGATCGATCATGGATTTCACAAATACGCTCATGCAACTTTCCCCTCTGTCAGAATAATTTGAATTTAAGGGTTGATTTTTTGAAAAATTGGGATTATAGTAGAGAATTTAGCTTTGAATGAAAGAATAGATGAACAGATTTTTACTATGTAAGAAACTTCTGTTCCCTTTAACAAATCACCGAAAGGTTCAATGAACAAAAAGGGGGTGATGAGCAAGCCAAACTGACAGAAACTTCGGTGAAATGATAGCATAACTGCCTGCGGATGCTTGCCGCCGGCTAACTTTACTTAAAACTTTAACAATAAATTAACGAGGTGTGAAAGTGAAAAACAAAGGAATATTTACGATCTGTTTTGTGATGGTGCTGCTGGTACCGACATTTGTGTGGGCAACGGCTATCCCCGATACTGCCGGCGGAGGGGATACCAGTAATCCCCCCAGGGATATTTCTGTTGATTGCTATGGTAATGAAGGCGAATTGGGCAGTTGCCCGGAAGTATGTGAAGATGTGGCTGGCTGTCTCCGCACATTTGAGGAGAGCAGTAAATTCTACTATAAGGAAGCTGTTGATACATGCACGGAAATCGTCTACTACGGCCTCAAAAGAGGTTTCAATAGTGATGGCACGGAAGATACTTCTTCCTATCCCACATTAGAGTGCCGCAAAAAAACTGGTGGTGATGTACTTCTTAGCCCTCCCTCTGCCTGTTTTACAGATAGGAATTGTTCGGATGGCAATGAGATTGCCTGTCCCAATACCTCCAGTCCCACTGCCGATAGTATGGGAACTGGACCGGACGATTTTTATGGCCAGGACAACAATTACAAGATCAATGCTCCTTCCTACATCAAGCTTGATTCCCAGGGAAAAGAAGTGGCCTCCACATCTGCCAGTTGGGCAATGGCTAAGGATAATATTACTGGTCTATTCTGGGCAGTAAAAGAACCTGGAAACGGCAGCTCGAATTATACAAATCCCCATGATGCAGACAACACCTATGCCTGGGATAATGTTAGCGCTACTTTCCTTGCAAAATTGAATGATGAAACTTACCCGTTCGGAGGTTTTAAAGACTGGCGGCTTCCTACAATTCAGGAGTTGCATTTGATTGTAAACTACGCAGGGACATCCCCCTTTATAAGGGATGATTACTTTCCCGGTATGCTATCCAAATACTGGACATCTACTTTATATAAAGGTGATGAAACCAAAGTGTGGTATGTAGATTTCGATGAAGGCGGAAAAATTGATTATGAGAGTAAGACAGAAGAGTATTATGTAATTGCCGTTCGAGGCGGATCATCTCCGGCAGCAGACAGACTTATTGACAATGAAGACGGTACGGTTACGGATACCGATACCGGGCTGATGTGGCTGAAAGGGGATATTCCTGTTCCGTCTGATCCGACGAGCTGGGGGACTGCCGATATGCTGAACTGGGAGGGTGCTCTCCTTGCATGTGAGGCCATTGTGTTTGCCGGATATGACGATTGGCGTCTGCCGAATAAAAAGGAGCTCTTTTCAATCATAGATGCCAGTAAAAATGCTCCTGCTATGGATGAAAAATTCTTGGCTCCGGCAACGGAATACTGGTCATCTACCTCCTATTATACTGATGATGATGATGACGCAAACGACAGCAACGCCTGGTATGTGGAAACCGCCGACGGAAAAGTTGCTTACAAGGACAAGAAGACGGGGGAATGTTTCGTGCGTGCTGTGCGCGGCGGGACGAATGAGCTAGATGGGGGTATAATTACCGTATCTCCTACGCTGGCTTCAAATTGGAGCGGCGGGAGCACGATGCCTATCCTGTGGAGCGGCGGTGATGATGGTAAAACAAATGTCAAGATAACTCTCATTCAAGGGGATCAGGAGAATGTAATTGCTGAAGGCACTCCGAATGACGGAACTTTTATATGGACTGTTGCGGGTGATGAATCCAAACAATCCTCAATCAAAATAGAGTCTACAGGCGGAGACATTGCCATTCAGGGGCCGTTTTCTATTGGCCCAGGCACCGGCGGTACTAGCGTACCCACTAACTTGGCAGATATTATCAAGGGCCTGCAAATTCTGGCCGGTGGGAAATAAATCCGGTTAAATCTGTAAGCAGATAATTTGCTCACTCTCCTCCTTATATATAAGGAGGAGAGTTTTTTTATTGTTATATAAACTCCGAAGTTTAAAATTCCTTTTTCGCAACAGTGCAAAAAATGATTTTTGCACTCCGGAAGCAAGTCACTTATGAACAGCTCAACTCTATTATCCATCGTAACATTTATCTATGGCCTGAGCGCGGTTTTATATATCAGCGCCTGGATATTCAAAAAAGAGACCCCGGGAAAAGTAGCCACTTATGTGTCCGTAGCCGGCCTGGCCCTGAATACTGCCGGCATTATCCTGAGATGGGTGGAATCGTATAAACTCGGCATCGGTCATGCCCCCCTTTCAAATATGTACGAGTCCCTTGTCTTTTTTTCCTGGACCATTATTATCCTTTATCTTGTCATCGAATACCGATACAAATACCGCGTCATCGGCGCGTTTGCCGCGCCCATTGCATTTCTGGCAATGGCGTATGCGTCTCTGTCCCCCAGCAAGGATATTCAGCCCCTGATCCCCGCATTGAAAAGCAACTGGCTCATCGCCCATGTGATCACCTGCTTTCTGGGGTACGCGGGGTTTGCCATTGCATGCGGTCTCAGCCTCATGTACCTTTTAAAACAGACCGACACAGAAAACAGAAGCCAGTTGCTGGCCCATTTTCCCAAGCCAAAGATTCTGGATGAACTGACCCACCAGATGATCATGTTCGGGGTTCTTTTCCTGTCCATCGGAATCATCACCGGCGCGGTATGGGCAAATTCGGCCTGGGGGACATACTGGTCCTGGGATCCCAAAGAAACATGGTCCCTGATCACCTGGCTGATTTATGCCACACTCCTGCACGCCAGACTGATGCGGGGCTGGCACGGCACCCGGATCGCCTATATTTCCATTGCGGGGTTTGCGGCAGTTATGTTTACCTATTTCGGAGTTAATTACCTTCCGGGGCTTCATAGTTATGGAGCACAGTAAGGGTTGTAAGGGTTAAGGGTTAGGGGTTAAGGGTTAAGGCACACTGCCCGCTTGGCTCCCGCCCGCTCGGCTCGGATTGCCAAATCCGAGCCAAACGCCGCAGATCGCTTTCCAACTAGCCGGATACCCTGCCCGCTCGGCTCGGATTGCTAAATCCGAGCCATACTCCACAGATCGCTTTCCAACTACTCGGAACCTCTGCCCGCTCGGCTCCCTGCCCGCTCGGTTCGGATTGCTACATCCGAACCAAACGCCGCAGGTCGCTTCCCACCCGCTCGGCTACCCTGCCCGCTCGCTAAATCCGAGCCAAACTCCACAGATTCAGTCCGCTCGGCATCCAGTCCGCTCGGCTCGGATTGCTAAATCCGAGCCATACTCCACGGTTCCAGTCCCCTCGCCATCCAGTCCGCTCGGCTCGGATTGCTAAATCCGAGCCATGCTCCACGGTTCCAGTCCGGCTAAATCCGAGCCATACACCACGGTTCCAGTTCACTGGCACTGTCCGCTCGGCGATCCCTGTCCGCTCGGCTCGAATTGCCAAATCCGAGCAAAACTCCTCTAAGCATGTTTTTGGCAGAGCGTGTTTGGGATTACAGGAGCTAGCGATCCCTCTGAGCGTGTTTGGAATTTGGGATCTATCGATCCCTCTGAGCGTGTTTGGGATTACAGAATGTTCGGGATCTATCGATCCCTCTGAGCGTGTATGGGGATTACAGAATGTTCGGGATCTGGCGATCCCTCTGAGCGTGTATGGGATTACAGAATGTTCGGGATATATCGGTCCTTCTGAGCGTGTATGGGATTACAGCGTGTTTGGAATTTGGGATCTATCCCTCTGAGCGCGTGTATGGGATTACAGAATGTTCGGGATCTGGCGATCCCTCTGAGCGTGTATGGGATTACAGAATGTTCGGGAACTGGCGATCCCTCTCAGCGCGTGTATGGGATTACAGAATGTTCGGGATCTATCGATCCCTCTGAGCGTGTTTGGGATTACAGAATGTTCGGGATCTGGCGATCCCTCTCAGCGTGTTTTGTCCGAGCCCGCTACATTGCCTTGCAGAATGTTCGGGATCTGGCGATCCCTTTCAGCGTTTTTGGCCTTGCAGAATGTTCGGGATCTATCGATCCAGGAACTTCCGGAGCGGAGACCTAATCCTTTCTACTAAGAAAACAATTCATATGTCGGCATGCCCGCGGTTTTCTTTCAGGGTAAGAACTGACCTGAAAGGCAGAGGGGAGCTTATCCACAATCCTTGTAGATTCACAATCCTTGTAGATTCACAATCCTTGCAGATTCACATCCGAAACTCTCCGACAGTGCAAAATATTTTCTCTTGACAAAAACATAATCTGAATGTACATACCCCAAAATTCATTTTTGTCATGTTTTAACAACTATTAACGAATGGTTTTCATTATTCAGCAGAACTAAAAGTTTTTTGCCGGCAGTCTGAAAAATGTTGGAGTCCGGTTTAAAGTTCTTCCTGACGTTTTATCAGGGATCTGTCCCCGACGTTTTTTATCAGGAACTGTCCCGACGTTTTTTATCAGGGAACTGTCCCGACGTTTTTTATCAGGGAACTGTCCCGACGTTTTTTATCAGGGAACTGTCCCGACATTTTTTATCAGGGGCCTGACATTTTTTATCAGGGACCTGTCCCCGACGTTTTTTATCGGGACCTGTCCCGACGTTTTTTATCGGGGAACCTGATGTTTTTTATGAGGGATCAGAAAATTCTGAAGAGTTTTCCGATTTTAACCGGAATGACAGATTTCGGTGTTACTGAGATCAAACTTTTATATCTGTGTTATTCGGTGAAACCATTAACTACAGCTTGACGGAGTTTCCATGAGCACATCAGAGGAGAAAACAAAAGAGGTTTCTGCAAATGCCGACAGCGACTCGGGCGGAGCCATCATCCTGTTTTTCATCATCGGATTTGTGGCAAGTCTGATTGCAGGATGGATCATCTTTCCCAAACTTCTGTACTGCCAGAAAAAACAGCCGATAGACTTCAACCATGTCCTTCATATGGAAGAGGTCGATGATGGATGTGAAAGCTGCCATTTTTTCCGGGAAGACGGAACGTATGCCGGCGTCCCCAAACTTGAGCAGTGCGTCGGTTGCCACGAGGAAGCGGTTGGAGAGGATCCAGAGGAGGTAAAATTCGTTAACGAATATGTGGCAAAAGAGAGAGAGGTTCCCTGGCTGATCTATTCAAAGCAGCCGGACTGCGTATTCTTTTCCCACGCGGCCCATGTCAAAACCGCGGGAATGGACTGTGTGACCTGTCACGGACCCATCGGAGAATCCACGAGCCTGAAGGTCTATGAAGAAAACTGGATCACAGGTTACAGTCGGGATATATGGGGACAGAACATGTCAGGTCTCAAAGAACACGCATGGGACCGAATGAAAATGGATGATTGTGCCGAGTGCCATGTTAAAAACAACGTCAAACAGACAAGCGTTCAGACAAAGAAAGGCGCGTGTTTTGTTTGTCACAAGTAAATTGAAGACTGACCATTGAAAATTGAGGATTTTTTTATTGCAATCTTCGATCTTCAATCCCAAATCTTCAATCTTCAATCTCTATAAGGGGTAATCTATGAAAATAGATAGAAGAAGTTTCTTGTCATTTATAATCGGAGGCGCAGCAGGGACAGCCCTTTCACCATTGCCCGCAAAGCTTACGGATGACCTTTCGATATGGACACAGAACTGGCCGTGGACGCCGGTACCGGAAGACGGAGAGGCGATCTACGCGGATTCTGTCTGTACCCTCTGCCCCGGAGGCTGCGGCATTTCTGTTCGTAAAATTGATGACCGGGCGATTAAGATAGAAGGAATGAAGGGACATCCGGTAAATGACGGCGGTATCTGCATTCTGGGTTTGTCGGGCCTTCAGCTCCTTTACGGACCCACCCGGGTCAAAACGCCTTTAAAAAAGACATCAAACGGCGGATGGAAAAAAATATCGTGGGATGAAGCCATAGCCGAAGTCGCGGAGAATCTCGGGAAACTGAGATCAGAAGGTCAGCCCCAGGCCCTTGCCTGCATTTCAGGTTCGGATCAGGGGACCGTGCCTCAACTGTTCAGGCGGTTCATGACCGCTTACGGCTCCCCCAATTATATGTGTGTCCCGTCATCTCAGGATTCATACTCAATCACGCTGAAACTGATGCAGGGCGCTCAGGCTTCGGCCGGATTTGATATTGAGAATGCCGATTTTGTGCTGAGTCTGGGAAGCGGAATCATTGAGGGATGGGGATCTCCCGTGTGCATGTTCAAGGCGAACAGCGCGTGTGAGGCCAAAAAGGGAAAGGTTGTGCAGATTGAGCCACGCCTCTCCAACACCGCGGCCAAAGCGGACCAGTGGATTCCCATCAATCCGGGGACAGAAGGGGACCTTGCATTGGGACTGGCCCATCTTATCATCAAAGACGACCTTTACGATAAGGATTTTGTCGGAAACAACACGTTCGGGTTTGATGACTGGACAGATGACAAGGGGAAATCCTGCCAGGGCTTCAGGCAGTTTGTGCTGGAGAATTACGGTCCCGAAAAAGTTGCAGAGACTACGGGGATTGACGCGGACACGCTCACATCCCTGGCAAAGAGTTTTGCCAGCGCGTCAAATCCGGTGGCAATCTGCGGCCGGGGACAGGGAAAAAGACCCGGCAGCATCCATGAATTTATCGCGGTTCACGCCTTGAACGCTCTGAAAGGGAGTATCAATAGAAAAGGGGGCGTGTGGGCGGTTCCTGAACCGAATTATATTTCCTGGGCCGAACCGGAAACCGATGCGGTCGCTCAGAAAGGGCTTCAGACACCGCGGATTGACGGCGCGGGAACCGAAAAGTATCCTTACACAAAATCCCTGCTGAACCGGTTCGCGGAAGTGGTCGGCTCCGAAGGGGAAAGTCCCGTAAAGATGCTTTTTGTTTCGGGTGCCAATCCCTGTTTTACCCTGCCGGACACCGGGGCGGTAAAAGCAGCTTTTGAAAATATCCCTCTTGTGGTCAGCTTCTCTTCGTACATGGATGAGACTGCCAAAGCCGCGGACCTGATCCTGCCGAATCATGTCTTTCTGGAACGGTATGAAGACGTGCCGCCGCCTGCGGGGGTGAACAAAAATGTGATCGGACTCTCAAAACCGGTGGTGGATCCCCAGTTTGACACAAAGCATGCGGGGGATGCGATCATCAGTGTGGCAAAGGCACTGAAAGGGAGTGTGGGAAGCGCTTTTGCGTGGGACAGTTATGAGGCCTGCCTCCAGGAAACCATGGGGGACAAATGGGACTCCCTGAATGAAAAGGGGTTTGTAGTGCCGGATACCGCGCCAGCCTGTGAAAAGACATACACCACACCTTCCGGGAAATTCGAATTCTTTGCCGCGGGTTACGAACAGGTGACAATCGAAGGCGATGAAAAATGGTATCCGCTCATCCTTATGCCTTATGATTCCATGCGGCTCTCAAGCGGATTCATCGGCAATCCGCCCTTTATGACAAAGACGGTTGAGGATACCGTTCTCAAAGGGAATGACATTGTCGTTGAAGTGAATCCCCTGACCGTCCGGGAAAGCAGCGCGCTTTTCGTGAAAGACGGGGATTATGCTATTCTGAGCACGCCAAAGGGAAAGGCAACAGTCAGAGTACACCTGTCCGAGGGAATTATGCCCGGCATCGTGGCAATGCCCACGGGCCTGGGGCATACCGCCTATGACGAGTATCTGGCAGGGAAAGGCACTAATTTTAACGAACTGATTGGTCCGGTGGAAGATCCTGCATCAGGGCTTGACGCAGCCTGGGGGATCAGGGCAAAACTGGCCAATATAGCATCATAATTGAGGATTGAGGATTGAAGATTGAAACTTGAAACTTTTCAATTGAAAATCGTCAGTCCAAAGAGGTTTTGATGAAAAAAGAACATGAACATAAAGCCAAAAAGTATGGAATGGTCATAGACCTGGACAAGTGTACCGGGTGCGGCGCCTGCATGGTAGCTTGTATGGCGGAGAACAATGTTCCATTCAGGGCGGACGAAACAGACAAACTGCTCAGTATTACATGGATGCGGGTTTACAAGCTGACAAATGCCATGCCTTTTCCGAAAACGGAGATCTGCTATCTGCCGAGACCGTGCATGCACTGTGAAGGGTCACATGGCCATTCGCCGTGCGTATCCGTCTGCCCGGCGACTGCGACGGACTACAGCGAGGCAACAGGGATTGTCAGCCAGATTTATACCCGGTGCTTCGGGTGCAGGTACTGCATGGCCGCGTGTCCGTATCATGCTCGGTATTTCAACTGGTGGGACCCGGTCTGGCCCGAGGGTATGGAAAAATACCTGAGCCCGAACGTATCCCCCCGCATGAGGGGCATTGTGGAAAAGTGCAGCTTCTGTTTCCACAGATATCAGTTGGCTATGGAAAAAGCCCATTACGAGGGAAGGCACGGGCTCGAAGAGGATGAGTACCAGACATCCTGTACACAGGCATGTCCCGCGGGTGCCATCACATTCGGAGACCTGAACAACCCGCATCACGCGGTATATAAGCTGAAAAAGAGCGAAAACGCCTTCCGTCTGCTTGAAAGACTCGGGACCAATCCCAAAGTCTATTACACCTCAAGCCGGAAATGGGTCAGGCAAGCCGGGGACAATTACCTCAGAGACGAGAAGGATAATGTCATAGACAAAAGTAAATTCAGAAATTAGAAACTTGATGATGTTTGATGTTTGATGCTTGATGCTTGATGCTTGATGCTTGATACTTGATGCTTGAGATCAATTTCCGGTTTCAATATTCGAATTTCCAGTTTCTGATTTCTAATTTCCAAGAAAAGGAGTACATAACGAATGGATTCTGCATTAATTCCCAAAGGGGTCAGGCGCTGTCCGCTGGGGCATTTTGTCCTGTTTCTTGCTGTGGTCGGTGCGGTGCTGCTGTGGGGTGTCTTTGCCATGGTGCTCTGCTGGATCAAGGGACTGAACCAGACCAACATGAATGATTATTACGGATTTGCGCTATGGATATGGGCGGATCTGGCAGTGATCGCGCTCGGAGGCGGCGCGTTCTTTACCGGTTTTCTGAGGTACATTATCGGGAAAGACGAGTTGAAGAACATCATCAACTACGCGGTGCTGATCGGATTCATCTGTTACAGTTCGGCGTTGCTGATCCTTGCCATTGATATCGGACAGCCCCTGAGAGGATGGTTTATCTTCTGGCATGCCAATGTTCATTCCATGCTGACCGAGGTAGCCTTCTGTCTCTCGTGCTATTTCGCTGTCCTGACTATTGAATATATTCCGCTGATCCTTGAAAACCGTCAGGCTGACAAGGTTCCGTTTTTTCATAATCTGAGCCATAACATGCACGAGATCATGGCTGTGTTTGCGGCGACCGGCGCGTTTCTTTCTTTTTTCCACCAGGGTTCCCTGGGCGGCGTTACCGGTGTGCTTTTCGGGCGCCCCTTTGGCTTCAGGGAAGGGGTCTTCATCTGGCCGTGGACATTCTTCCTGTTCACATGGTCGGCCGCGGCCTGCGGCCCCTGCTTCACGATTCTGGTTACCAAGATCACCGAGGCAGTCACAAAAAAGAAGCTGGTCAAAGATAATGTGATTGAGCTTCTGGCTAAAATTTCAGGGTGGATGCTCCTAACCTATTTCGTCGCCAAGACGATTGATACATGGTACTGGGCATCTGTTACCGCTCCTTCCATGGGATTCTTTCTCTCGGATTTCTATACAGGTAATCCGTTATACGGATGGTGGATTCTTGTGACCGAAATTGTTGTCTGCGGTCTGGTTCCGGCATTGATCCTTATCACCGAAAGAGGGCGCAAAAACAAGACATCGCTGGTGGTTGCCGTGGTTCTGGCTTCCATAGGGGTTTCCCTGAACAGATGGGTCATGGTGCTTCAGGTGATGGCCGTGCCGGTGATGTCGTTTGATAACTGGGCCATGTACTTTCCGAGCTGGCAGGAGATTGCAACCACGATTCTCCCGGTCGCTTACGGTATTATACTGATCGGCATTTCCCATCGTTATCTGCCGATTTTTCCGCAGGAAAAGGAACTCAATCCGGTAGATTAAAAAGATTTAAGGGTTAAGATTTAAGGGTTAAGGGGTTAAGGGTTAAGATTTAAGGTTTAACCTTAACCCTTAACCCTTAATCCTTAACCCTTTTAAGGAGGTTTTTATGTTTCCGTTTATATTTGAATGGATTTGGGATATGTCGCATATCGTTTTCATGGGCGGTCTGTGGTACGCGCTGAATATCATAGGGATTGGCATGACATACTGCATTATCAAGGCCGTGGTTGATACTTACCAGGGCAAGGGCGGTCATCATCATGATGAGGCCTGTGAGTGCGGATGCGATAATCACCACTGAGCCAGAATTATCAATTATCAATTTCAATTATCCGGAGTGCAAAGCTTGCTTTGCGCTCCCGGCCTCATTCTGTAGGAGAACAGATGATATGATGGACATTGAATTTCCTACTGAAATACTCGGAGAAAAAATGCCTTCCCTGAATCACAGCTACATCTGTGTCCAAATACTTCGTCAGTTGCTTCAGAACGACTCGCTTCAGCCAATGACCGAACTTACCTTGAATATAGGGAAAGGGATCACTCCCGATATTTGTGTTTATCCGAAAGAAAAAATCCGGCCGAACTTTTTCCGGGACATCGGCAAGTTTCAGGAAATGCCGCTGCTGGCAATCGAAATAATCTCTCCGACCCAGAACATTCAGGAACTTCTTGAAAAAGCATCGAACCTTGTTGACTCAGGCGTAAAATCGGTCTGGACGGTCGAACCATATACAAGAACAGTTTTTGTCACCACCGAAAGCGGGGAGGAACTGTGCCGTGAACAGGAATTGGAAGCCGACGGTATCAGAGTTGATTTCGGGGACGTGTTCAAATGATTATACAGTCAGCTATTATTCGTCTAAAATCCTGCCGATAATACGCTAAACAAATATTGAAAAACACCGGATACCGTCATCCGACACAGGGTTTCTCCGCTCCGAAATCCTGCCGCTCAATTCGTCGCAATCATCCGGAGGAAAATCGCCCCAGCCTAACTGTATATAAAGTTGCGATGATGCAGGCAGCACATTAAAATAATTTGCGCTATAAGAAACCAGATAACATCTGATGATGAAAGACATTTAAAAAAAATTGACAAAGATTTCTTTTGTGCTATTAAACTTGTTTGTTAGGGATGGTTTTTGGTCGATAGTGACCAAAAAATCATATACATATAATCACTGGTTAAGCCTTCGGCGGAAGGCTACTTTTCCCCATAGGCATGGACCGGGTGTTGAAGCGGACAGCCCGGGTCAGAGATTCGGAAGCTGACGGGTTGCCGGGGATGGGGCCGTCATTCGGGTTGCCGCTTAACTAAATATTAAATAACTGAAATGGCAAAAATTTATAATTGAGGTGTCAAATGTTTACTAAAATTAAACTCTCAAATTACAGAACGCATAAGTCGTCAACAATTGAACTCGGTCCGGTCACTCTGTTGATAGGGAATAATAATTCGGGGAAAACCAATTTTCTATCCGCTTTAAGACACTTTTGCCATCTTATTAGGAGAGCTCGGCTATATGGTGATCGAAAGATTACTGGCACCAATCCTATGGTAGTTGATAACCGAGATTTGTTTTTTCATCGCCATAAATTGGCAGAATTTAATGATTCGATTTCAATCTCAGTGTCATGGGAATATAAAGAAGACAAAATTGAATATCATATGGAACTTTTTCCTAGTGATAAGTTTGAGCAAAGGGTGGGATGTAAAGAAAAAATTGAAATATCAACAAAAGATGAAGGCGTAAAAACAGTAACCAACGGATATGAGGAAAGCAATATCACAAACAAACTGGGGTTAAGAAAAAAAATCGAAACTGAATCAGATATTTCAGATTATGATAAAACTGTTTGCAACTATTTTTTTGGCGATTTTGCAAGCATTTACGCTTATCATCTTCAACCATCCTTTATTAAAGGGCAGGGAAACTCAAAAAGACATGAAGATTTAAACGTCAGAAAAATAGCCTCACAGTTGGGATACGAGGGAGGCAGTTTTCAGGATGTAATTCTTTTGATCAAAAAAGAAGAAGATCGTTTGTTTCAAAAATTTATTGCCTCTCTCCGACGTTTTGAATCAAGCTTTCATGGAATAGATTATAACGAAAGGACAAATCAGTTTTTTTGGCAGTTTGATATGAAAGGGAGTCTGCAAGGTTTTCCTCCCAACTCTGTTTCTGATGGGTTGGTAAAAGCCGGTGTCATCAGCCTTTTGACCTCATTGCCTGATCCTCCGGCTCTCATACTTCTGGAAGAAATTGAAAATGGAATAAATCCTGGGAATATCCAAGAATATATTCGATGGATCTGGCAGGCAACTTCATCAGGCAATGGAAATCGGGGCACACAGTTTGTATTAACATCTCATAGCCCATCAGTATTAAGAGAATTTCATCATCATATTGATCATGTTTATACAGTCAGATTAGATAAACATACATTTTCCAGTGATGTCAGAAATCTTAATTCTGCCCTTGGTTCTCTGGTCGGAATCGGTGCGGTGGAAGGGAGGATTTTTGAAAAAGATAACAAACGTCTGGTTGAAATCCCCAGATACGATCTGACAGAACTCTGGTATTCAGGCACAATAGGGTAATAATCGCCATGGCAAAAAGGAATGTTGGGATTGTAGGTGACGGAGCGACAGACAGGCTTGTTTTCTTGAAACTGGCAACGATAATTTTATCAGGAGGAATTAATCAGGTTGAACTCAGGAGGCAAAACATTCGTGACGCTATTGACAGATACTGGAAAGATGCCTCGACGAAAAACGAATACTTTTTTCCAAGTAAGCCTGCAATTACCCTGAGAAATTCGATAATTCGTGTGCTGACCGGTGCTTTTGCTGATTTTCAGGGTGAAATAGGTGCATTTTCTAACCAGGATATTTTATTGCTGAACACTGATTCAGAACGTCATTTACAAATGCCAGATGATTACTTCAAGGAATGGGCGTTTTGTGTTCAAAAAATTATTACCGCTGGTATCGAAATGTTTTATCATCTCAAAGCAAGGGAGGGTTATCCATGTGAATATCTTCCTCTTATTCTTTCAATATCAGCATTTCCATCAACAGAGATCCTTATTGCCGCTGCGAAAGGCATTAATACAATATATGGCAAAAAAGCGGGTGAATTAAAACAAGTCCTATATGGAACAACTGATCTGAGTACACTGAGAGACGAAGAGTTTGAAGAAAAAGCTTTAAAATATATTACTCCAGAAAATATCAATTCAATTTTCAAAAAGATTCCTGAATCTCGAATATTGATACAGTCGCTGTCAATTGGGAAGATGGGGTGATATATTGCTTTGGAAGAAATTGGCATTTTTTAACGCGCTGATATATTTCAGCGTATGAATTTACTTTCTTAGTAGATATGCTGAACACAGAAAAACAGGGAGAAAAAAAATGCTTTCTCTGAATCACAGCTATGTCTGCGTCCAAATACTTCGTCAGTTGCTTCAGAACGACTCGCTTCAGCCAATGACCGAACTTACCTTGAATATAGGGAAAGGGCTCACTCCCGATATTTGTGTTTATCCGAAAGAAAAAATCCGGCCGAACTTTTTCCGGGACATCGGCAAGTTTCAGGAAATGCCGCTGCTGGCAATCGAAATAATCTCTCCGACCCGGAACATTCAAGAACTTCTTGAAAAAGCATCGAACCTTGTTGACTCAGGCGTAAAATCGGTCTGGACGGTCGAACCATATACAAGAACAGTTTTTGTCACCACCGAAAGCGGGGAGGAACTGTGCCGTGAACAGGAATTGGAAACCGACGGTATCAGAGTTGATTTCGGGGACGTGTTCAAATGATTATACAGTCAGCTATTATTCGTCTAAAAATCCAAGAGACTTTTTGCCTCCTGATTGGGCATCCTTCATGGAAGCTGAAAAGTAGTTTACACTTTTTCCGACTTGCGGAACGGCTTTGCAGGTCGCTCGGAACGGTTTGCAAAATCGTTCCGCGATAAAATGTAAACTGACAGATGAAGGATGCCCCTGATTGTACGGTTTTTTGCAGTATCTTCAATGGCCTGCCGATAATATGCCAAACAAATATTGAAAAACGCCGGATAACCCGTCATTCGTGAATCGCGACATCTCGTTTGAAAATAGCCGTTTTACAGGAGACTATAATCATGGAACTATCCATTAAAAATCAGATCGGCCCGCGCTGCATCATCAAAGAGGACGGGCAGAAAATTTATGATGCGATCCACGAGGCGCTGAAAAACGGCGAGACCGTCACCCTCGATTTTGAGGGGTGACTCAGTTTGCCTCGCCGTTTTTCAACTTTGCCATCGGCCAACTGCTGAAGGACATCGCTGAAGCCGATTTGCGGGAGCTTCTGAATATCCAACATCTTAACGAAACGGGCAAACTGGTATTCGATCTGGTTATTGAAAACGCTGCCAAGTATCACGGTGACAAGGGCTACCGCAAAATTGTCGATGATATTCTGGGGCAGCAGGCCAAGGAGTCGGACTGATTATTTGAAAGGGCTTTTTAAAAATTAAAAGAAAACCAAAATCCGTACAACCCAGTACAAAATCCAAATACCAGGAATATTTAAGGGATGCATACTGTAATTCTGATGAGTTTGAAGCATTTCCTTTGTACGGCAAAGTATATTATTTTCACAGAGAAAGCACACAGCTTTATGCGGATAATCTGAGTAAGCCAATTTGGGATGCTTTGGCTATGAAGACAATTCTGCAAACTTCGCCATGCCGGGATTACTGATTTGGAACTGTTTGACCTTTCATTAATACCGGATAATGTTGCAAACAGTTTTCTTGATATGGTTGTGAACCAAAAGAAATTTAAGCGACTTCCGGCCAATATGAAAAAAAATCATGCCGACCGAATTCCGGACAGTATGATGAAAATACATGCTGTGACACAGATATGTAAAAAAAGTCAGACATAATCTGAAAAATGTTTTTTGTATTTTTTTGTTGACAAAGATTTTTTTTGTGCTATTAAACTTGTTTGTTCAGGGGATGGTTTTTGGTCGATAGTGACCAAAAAATCATATAATCACTGGTTATATTAAGCCTTCGGCAGGAGGAGGAGATGCTTTTCCCATAGGAGTGGGCTTAATATAACCCGTCGCTGAAGCTGACAAGGGGTCGCGTGAGCCCGGGCGGAGGGGTCCTTTTTTGCAGCTTAACTCAGTCGTTAGCTTTTTCCAAAATATGAAAGGTGAATAAACTTATGAAGACAAATAAGAATTTGAAAATCTATTTGTTTCCAGGAGAGTCGTTTGATTTACAAGATAAATCAGAAAGTGATCCAATACCACGCTCTGACAAAACTATAAATGAGAAGTATAAAAGAGGGGAGATAAGAATTGTAACAGAACAAGCGCGTTATCCACTTGACACCATAGAGAATATGATTGACAGTGGAAAATATAACTTAAACCCTGAATATCAACGCAGAAAAAGATGGGATACTCAAAGAAAATCTCGGTTGATAGAGTCGTTTATTATGAACGTGCCTATTCCTCCCATTTTCTTATACGAGGTGGATTACTCTGTTTATGAAGTAATGGATGGACAACAAAGGCTTACAGCAATCTATGATTTTTATAAAGGTGAATATGAATTAGAAGAATTGGACTATTGGCAGGAACTAAATGGAAAAAATTATCAAAAATTGCCAGAAAAGGTTAGAAAAGGTATTGATAGGCGTTATTTATCATCAATTGTATTATTACAAGAGACCGCTAAAAGCACAAAAGAAGCTGATTATCTTAAACAGATAGTATTTGAAAGGCTGAATAGTGGCGGAGAAAAACTAACACCCCAAGAGACAAGAAATGCTCTTCATAATGGCCAATTTAATCAGCTCTGTATAAAACTTGCTGAAAATGACCTTTTTCGAAAAATGTGGAAACTACCTTTGGAAAATGAAGGAGAAGTAAAGCTACTTGAAAGTGAATCATATCGTAAAATGGGAGATGTGGAATTAGTTTTGCGGTTCTTTGCATATCGTCATATTGAAAAGCTTACTGGAATAACGGTTGAAAAGTTTTTAGATGAATATCTGAAACAAGCAAACAAGTTTCCGGAAAAAACAATCAATGAATTAGAAAGTATTTTTAATGATACTATTAAGACAATCTATAAAATTTTTGGTGATACCGCTTTTTTATTACCGCAGCGAGTTGGCCAAATTGACTATAAATCACCGACCAAGACAGTTTATGATTCAATGATGCAGGCATTTGCCAATAATATTAAGAACAAAAAAAACTTGAAAAAGAATGCTGAAATAATCAAGGAAGAATTGTACAAAAACAAGGAGTTGCTAAAAAAAGCCACTGGCAAACTTCTTTTTGATGGTCGATATAGCGGCAGAAATGATGTAATAGATCGAATAAATTATTATCATAGCTTTCTGCAAAACCATATTTCATAAATTAAGGTTATGAACCTATCATCATTAGAAAATTTCAAAAAAGAAGTTAATCAAATACGGAAATACATAAAACACATTCAGTATGTAAATGATGTTGAGAGCTATACTGTCTTGGAAACAGATAATGAGCAAATTAAAGTGATAGTGAATAGCCTTAAACAACATTACAGGGATTTTGGAATTGACAAAAAAGTATTTGAATATAAGGCTACTATCATTTCATTGTACGGTCTTTTGGAAAAATTTGTTGAACTTTGGATTAAGGAATATCTTGATGCGCT
>JAUCGI010000090.1 GCA_030378035.1 Desulfobacterales bacterium HSG2 | reverse complement strand
CCAGAGGAGATCACTTTATTTATGAATTTGAAGGCGCGAGATCCTGGCCTCTGACTCTGCGAGATCCGGTACCGATTTCTCATTTGAAGCAACTGGTTTCAATTACAGGCTATCCCATGAATGTAATAAAAACGGCATTAATCCATGAGAAAGAAAGATTCAGGATAAGTAATCGTTGTGTACAATAATTATGAAGTCGAGTTTTACTTGGAAACAATTTGCAAAATTGTTTTACAAAATTGTTTTACTTTGAAAATAGTTCTTGACAAGATTTTCTTTTTACGAATATAAAGAGGGTATAATTTATTTATCCATAAATCCTTTGTCAAAGTTTAAGAAAATGTTTCTGATTTTAGCGGATTTGTAGTCTGGATCCGTTTTTTTAACCGCGGAGGACGCACAAAAAACCGCGGAGTCTCATCCGAATCTCCGGCCTCCGCGTTTTCCTGACCGCCTGAGATGACACAGAACCACAAAATCCGTCAGAAACAGAAATGTTTATGTCATAATTCATGTGATGTGCGGCATTCAGACCGCAGAGAGCGTACAGATAGGCACGGAGGCTCTCTGTGGTTTGAAGAAAGTTACACGCGTTAATTCATAATTCAAAGAAGGGGAACTCATGGAAAAAAATTCCTTAGAAGTCGCTAAAAATGATGGAATGATGACCCGTCGGAAATTCCTGTGGCTCACATCCATGTCCGCGGCGGGTGTTGCCATCGGATGCGCGATAAACCCGGTTACCGGGGAAAAGCAGCTTATGCTTGTATCCGAAGATCAGGAAGTCCAGCTTGATAAAGAGAATTCGCCTCATCAGCTCTCTTCGGACTACGGATCATTGCAGGACAGAGCCCTGAATAATTATGTTAGCGGAATCGGCAAAAAAATTGTTCCACACACCCAGCGTCCTGATATGCCTTATTCCTTCCACGGTGTAAACGCAACTTATGTGAACGCGTATGCGTTTCCGGGGGGAACCATCGCCGCGACCCGGGGAATTCTGCTGAAACTCGACAATGAAGCGGAGTTTGCCGCGCTGATGGGGCATGAGCTGGGTCATGTGAACGCACGCCACACCGCTCACCAAATGTCAAAAGGAACGCTGGCTTCTCTCGGCCTCGCCTTACTCACCGGCTATATGGGGACGACGAAGTACGCCTCATATACGGAGTTAGCCATGATGCTGGGGCAGTTGGGTGCCGGCGCGCTGCTCGCATCATACAGCAGGGACAACGAACGGCAGGCGGACTCGCTGGGAAATCAGTATATGGTCCAAGCCGGCTATAACACACAAGGTTTTGTGGGGCTTATGGAGATGCTGAACAGTCTTTCAAAGCGTCAGTCCGCCGGTTTTACGGACATACTTTTTTCAACCCATCCCATGAGCGATGAACGGTACGGCACCGCGATTGAAATGGCCCGGTCAAAACATAAGGCCTCACAAAGTTCCTCAATGGGCAGGGAACGCTACATGGATAACACCTCAAGGCTTCGGGCAATAAAAGGGGCGATTGAGAAGATGCAGATAGGGGAGATGTCCATGGCCCAGAAGAAGTACGGCGAGGCCGAACTGCACTTTCAAAGCGCCCTGCAGCAGGCACCGGGGGATTACGCGGGACTCCTGATGATGTCGAAGTGTCTGCTGGCTCAGAAAAAAGAGAGTCAGGCCCAGCGGTATGCCGACAAAGCCAAGCAGGTGTATCCGAATGAAGCCCAGGCATTTCATCTCAGCGGATTTGCCAAGATTGAGAGGGGAAAGTTCAGTTCTGCTTATCAGGACTTCAGAAGATATGATCGGATGCTGCCCGGCAACCCGAACACCACATATTTCAAAGGACGATCCTTGGAAGGAATGGGAAGGAAGAAACAGGCTGCCAATGAATATAATCGTTACCTTCAGACGGTTCAGCAGGGGCCACTGGCGAAACATGCGTATCAGAATCTGGTTAACTGGGGATATATAAAACCGGGAAAAAAGAAAAGATAGCTGAACTCAGCGCCAAAGCGAAGCTTTGGCAGATCAACCCGGAGCGGAGAGATTATGAAAAGAGATCCTTCAAACCATCTTGAATATTACGGAATGACCCGACGGAAGTTCCTGCGGCTTGCATCCATGTCCGCGGCGGGTTTTGTCATCGGATGCTCTGAGAATCCGGTTACCGGCAAAAAGCAGCTGATGCTTGTCTCCAGGGATAAGGAGATTCAGATTGACAGGGAGCAGTCGCCCCATCAGATTTCATCGGATTACGGGAGGCTCCGGGATAAGGGGTTGAGCAGTTACATCACTCAGATCGGCAGAAAGCTTGTCCCGCAAACGCATCGTCCCAAAATGCCGTACTCCTTCCCGGGGGTGAACGCGACGTATGTGAACGCGTATGCGTTTCCGGGGGGAACCATCGCCACAACCCGCGGAATTCTCCTCACACTCGGCAGCGAAGCGGAGCTTGCGGCCCTTCTGGGTCACGAGCTGGGTCATGTGAACGCCCGCCACAGCGCCCGGCAGATGTCAAAGCGAACCCTGACCTCTCTCGGCGTGGGTTTGCTTACCGCTTATGTGGGGAGGAAATATTCCGGGTATGAGGATCTCGCGGAAAAGCTGGGAACGCTGGGAGCAGGCGCGCTGCTCGCTTCGTACAGCAGGGACAACGAACGGGAAGCGGATGCCCTGGGAAATCAGTACATGGTTCAGGCCGGCTACAACACAGCAGGTTTTACCGATCTTATGGAGATGCTGAACAGCCTTTCAAAAGGGAGATCCGGCATTACACACATCCTGTTTTCAACGCATCCCATGAGTGATGAGCGCTATCATACCGCGATCGGGAACGCGCAGAAGAAATACGAGTCTTCAAAAAAACTTCCGCTGCACAGGGAGCGTTATATGGATAACATCTCAGGGCTCCGGGCAATAAAGGGGGCGATTGAAGCGATGCAGAAAGGGGATGTCTCCATGATGCGGCAGAAATATGACACTGCCGAGACGTATTTTCAAAGCGCGCTGAAACAGGCACCGGAGGATTACGCGGGGCTCCTGATGATGGCGAAATGCCAGATCGCCCAGGGGAATCACAGCCTGGCTCAACGATGTGCGGACAAAGCCGTTCAGATATATCCCCGAGAAGCCCAGGCGCATCACCTCAGCGGATTTGCCAAAATTAAAGGAAAAAAATTCGAAGCCGCGTATTCAGAGTTCAGAAAATATGAACAATTGCTCCCCGGCAACCCGAGCACCGCGTTTTTCAAAGGATTCGCTCTGGAAGGGATGCAAAAAAAGAGGGAATCCGCAAAAGAATACAATCGTTATCTTCAGACGGTTCAGCAGGGGACCCGTGCAAAACATGCGTATAAACGTCTGGTCACATGGGGATACGTCAAACCGCGAAAATGACAGAGGACAGATGCCAACTGACAACCGACAACTGACAACCGACAGTCAGCATATTCTTACAGCGAATGAACTGATCAGCCTTACCGGACATCAGAAAGCAGGTGATATCCTCAAATCCTTTGATAAAAAGGATCTCCTCAAAATGCCGGGGGGCAAATGGGGGATTCCGGCTCAGACGGTTAAGGCATATTTTTCCGAAAGAGGGGTTGATTATTCATTCAAAGTGGTTGCTCATATCAATTTGAAGGGCGGAACCGGAAAGACCACAAGCACCATATCCGCGGCTGTTCGGGCGATGCAATACGGCTTCAGAACATGTATCCTGGATATGGATCCCCAGGGTAACGCCTCGCTGGCTTTTGACAGAATACCTGAAGAGGATGACCCCATTTTTTGCGATGTCTGGCAGAATCCGGCCGAAATGATCATGGGGTCACTGAGAGCCATTGAAGAAAATTTGCATATTCTTCCCTCGTCGCTGGAAAACAGCCTTCTTGATGTTCAGTTGATGAATCCCGCTTTGCAGAAACATGCGGTCAGAGGCGTTTGTGACGAGCTGAAAAAAAAAGGTTTTGATCTGGTGATAATCGACTGCCCGCCGTCACTCGGCACTGCTGTCATTTCGACGATTTGCGCGGCCGACGTTGTTGTTATCCCTCTGTGCAGTGATATCTTTTCCATGAAAGGGGCAAAGCTGACACTGAGTGAAATCTCCTCAATATGTGAGGCGTTTCATCTTGAACCGCCTGTGACAGATATTCTTTACACAAAATTCGACAAACGGGTTAAAACTTCGGTAAACGCCTTACATCAGATTTCTTCCGAATATCAGGAATTCTTAATCCCTGTTCCGATTCGGACAAGCGCCGAGTTTTCCAAAGCGATTGAAAAGAAAAAAACGGTTTTTGCACTGAAGGGGAAAAGTTCTGCCAAAGAGGATTATGACAAATATGTCAGATATCTTTTAAAACTGGACAGCAATTTTAAAAGGGGTGAAAAATGACAGATATATCTGCGCCTGGAATAAAAATCAGACGAGCACGAAAACGGTTATATGATCCGATACAGGAAGAATCCGACGTCTCAGCATCGCCGGAGGATCCGGCAGCGGATTTTCATAAGGAATCCGAAAAGACGAATGACGCGGAACGGGCCGTTCAGCTTTTTTCTGATGACAAATCAAAAGAAGCCCGGGCGGATGAAATAATAAAAAATTATGTCGCATGGTCAGCAGGCGCGGCACTGATTCCTTTGCCAGCCATAGATATGGTCGCTGTAACACTGATCGAGCTGAAAATGTTGAAAGAACTGTGCGACCATTATGAAATACCGTTTTCAGAACAGATAGGAAAAACGCTGGTGGCTTCTCTTATCGGAGGATTTCATGCCGGGGCTTTTTCGGGGAGTCTGCTGAAACTGGTACCGGTTTTCGGCCTGACCGTCGCGACAGCGTCGATAGTCGTCCTTTCCGGAACCCTGACTTATGCGGTGGGAAAAGTATTTGTACAGCATTTTGAGACGGGCGGAACATTACTGAATTTCGATCCGTCAAAGATGAAAGCGTTTTTTGCCGGAAAATACAGGGACCGAACGTAAATGTGAACATGAACGCGCCCGTGAATACTTTTTTAATTTTGACCGGAATGTGTCCCCTGTCATTCCGGGCAAAACTGAAAAAATGGGACATTTTTTCAGTTCTGACCCGGAATCCACAGTCGCCAAGTCGGAAAATGTCCCTTTCAGTTTTGACCGGAATGTGTCCCCTGTCATTCCGGGCAAAACTGAAAAAATGGGACATTTTTTCAGTTTTGACCCGGAATCCACCGCCGCCTAAGTCGGAAAATGTCCGCCTTTCAGTTTTGACCGGAATGTGTCATTCCGGGCAAAACTGAAAAAATGGGACATTTTTTCAGTTTTGACCCGGAATCCACAGCCGCCTTTCAGTTTTGACCGGAATGTGTCCCACCTGTCATTCCGGGCAAAACTGAAAAAATGGGACATTTTTTCAGTTTTGACCCGGAATCCACCGTCACCGAACTCGGAAAATGTCCGCCCTGTCATTCCGGGCAAAACTGAAAAAATGGAATCCACAGTCACCGAACTCGGAAAATGTCCGCCTTTCAATTTTGACCGGAATGTGTCACCCCTGTCATTCCGGGCAAAACTGAAAAAATGGGACATTTTTTCAGTTTTGACCCGGAATCCACAGTCGCCTAAGTCGGAAAATGTCCGCCCTGTCATTCCGGGCAAAACTGAAAAAATGGAATCCACAGTCGCCTAA
This sequence comes from Desulfobacterales bacterium HSG2, assembly GCA_030378035.1. Classification (GTDB taxonomy): domain Bacteria; phylum Desulfobacterota; class Desulfobacteria; order Desulfobacterales; family 4be13; genus JAUCGI01. The sequence continues at coordinate 14,294 of JAUCGI010000090.1, read as the reverse complement.
GTCGGAAAATGTCCGCCTTTCAGTTTTGACCGGAATGTGTCCCACCTGTCATTCCGGGCAAAACTGAAAAAATGGGACATTTTTTCAGTTCTGACCCGGAATCCACCGTCACCGAACTCGGAAATGTGTCACCCCTGTCATTCCGGGCAAAACTGAAAAAATGGGACATTTTTTCAGTTTTGACCCGGAATCCACCGTCACCGAACTCGGAAATGTGTCACCCCTGTCATTCCGGGCAAAACTGAAAAAATGGGACATTTTTTCAGTTTTGACCCGGAATCCACAGTCGCCGAACTCGGAAATGTGTCACCCCTGTCATTCCGGGCAAAACTGAAAAAATGGGACATTTTTTCAGTTTTGACCCGGAATCCACAGTCGCCTAAGTCGGAAAATGTCCGCCTTTCAGTTTTGACCGGAATGTGTCCCAAACCTGCCTTTTCATAGCAGGGGTTAAAATTTTTTCATAGAAGTTTAAAAAAATATTATCTCTTTTCAGGAATATGTTGCAAATAACAACATTTCTCTTTTCCGGATGCTGTAAAATACCGTTCTTTTTTCCGGCAATCCGATCCGCATTTTTTATAATCCATTGAAATAAAACCGGAATTCTTCTGGATACCGTAAGAAAACAAATATTTTTTCTCTGCATGGCATGTTTATTGCAGTATTAAATATCTGAACGATCTGTCGGATAAAAATACGGTAAAAATACGGTCATTTCATACTTGGACATCCGGATATTGATCGGAATTGAAAAGGTAGGATATTCCTACCCATAAATACATGATTTACCCCATTGACTTTCCGGTTTTTTGGTGAAATGGATATTTTGCATAGTTATAGATAGTAAAAATTTTCATAAGCTCATTGGAAATTATACCCACATTAACAAAATCAAACGGACGATTTTATAATCTTTTAAATAGGATATCGTTTTTTTTTAAAGATATCAACGTGTTCCGCTATTAATTATTATTTCAGACTGATGTGTAAGAAAGGAATTTTTTTTGTGTATTCTTCAGCAAGGGGGTGTTAAAAATGTTAAAATAACATTTTTGGGGTTGGTTTCAGCATAAAAGTTACACTTTGCCACTCCTGAGTGCCGGCTGAAATGACAACTCTCCTGCCAAAACTTTTTCCTGAAAAGCCATGCCGAAGTCGTTATGTAGTTTATATAGCTTTTAAGAAAATGTTTGTCAGAACAAAAATCAGGACAATCTTTTTCTTAAAATCTATATCTGCCACAAGCGATTTCCCTGACATCAACATAGCCCGGAACCATAAAAGTCTCCGGGTATAAATCAGCAGAACTGAAAGTTTGAGAAATCTTGAAGCCTGAAGGGAGCGGATTGTCGCACACAACGGCACCGTCCGGAACTTGCGATGTTCGGATTTTTTTCGGGTCCGAATGTGGAGCGGATTGTCGCGACACAACGGCACCGTCCGGAACTTGCGATGTTCGGATTTTTTTCGGGTCCGAATGTGGAGCGGATTGTCGCGACACAGCGGCACCGTCCGGAACTTGCGATGTTCGGATTTTTTTCGGGTCCGGATTGTCGCGACACAGCGGCACCGTCCGGAACTTGCGATGTTCGGATTTTTTTCGGGTCCGAATGTGGAGCGGATTGTCGCGACACAGCGGCACCGTCCGGAACTTGCGATGTTCGGATTTTTTTTCGGGTCCGATTGTCGCGACACAGCGGCACCGTCCGGAACTTGCGATGTTCGGATTTTTTTCGGGTCCGGATTGTCGCGACACAGCGGCACCGTCCGGAACTTGCGATGTTCGGATTTTTTTCGGGTCCGAATGTGGAGCGGATTGTCGCGACACAGCGGCACCGTCCGAAACATCAGATCGGATTTTGCGATCTTTACATCTGCCGATTAAAAATGGATTATAGGGAGATCTGATGGAGAATTTTACTGACACACTCACACGAAGCAGCCGATGGAACCAGAAAGCGTTTGAATCTTACGGACTGAAGAAGCCGCGGCGGCCAGGTAGGTTAGGGTTGCGGATATTAGCCGCTATCCTTCTTATCACAATCTTGGCAGCAGTATGGAACGAGATGCATACTTCATTCTTTCAATCGCGTTATCTGACAGAATACGCTGCAAAACTTTCATACAGCATAGAGGAAGAGGCGACTCAGAATGTTGTCTTTCCGGAGGAAGGTCCTTTCAACAAGCGCCGCGGATACAGTCGGATACCGGAATTTATCCGCAGATTGGAAGCCGAAAATTATCAGGTGGTGGAACAGGCGTGTTTTTCCCCGGAACTGACGGAGATCACAAAACACGGTGTGACCCCGCCGTATCTGGAAAATCCTGTTGTCGGCCTTACCATTTACGATTCCGAGGGGACGTCCGTCTATGATGCCACCGCGGGCCGCCAAGTGTTTGACCAGTTTGAGGATATCCCCCCTCTTATTGTGAAATCGCTTCTTTTTATCGAAGACCGTGAATTGGATAATCCTCCGGTTCCCCATTGCAATCCTGTTATCAACTGGAACCGCCTTGCCATGGCGGGCGTTTTGTATTGCGGCAGCAAAATAGGACTGCCGATCCGGGTGCAGGGCGGCAGCACCCTTGCCACCCAGTTGGAAAAATACCGCTATTCCCCTCGCGGATACACGAGCTCAGTCGCTGACAAACTGAGACAAATGACATCTGCCACTCTCAGAGTCTATAAAGACGGGAGGGACACACTTGGCGCGAGACGCAGGATCATTCTGGATTATATCAACACCGCTCCGCTGGCAGCGGTGCCGGGTCATGGGGAAATCTACGGATTGGGGGCGGGATTCCATGCCTGGTTTAATCTGGATTTGTCCGATGTCGGCCGGCATCTTTCTTCTTTGGATACTGATCCGGAAAAAGCGCAGATATTCAGACAGGCGCTGACCCTTCTGTGCGCTGTCCGTGCGCCGACCTATTATATGGTATACAATTACCCTGCATTGGAAAAGCGAGTGTCGGACTATATCACGCTTCTGGAAAAAGGGGGGATCATTAACGAGTATTTTGCCAGCCGGGCGCGCCAGACGCCGGTTGTCTTCTCCCCGGGCAAATATGTGTCCGTGTCCGTGCCTTTTCCCGTTCAGAAGGCGGTCAACTCGGTCCGTTCAAAGCTGACCCGGACGCTGAAAGTGACAGATTACTATGATCTGGCCCGCTTGGACATGAAAGTGGAAACCACAATCAACTCGGCTTTGCAAAAGGAGGTCACGAATCTGTTTGAAAAACTCAGACAGCCCGAATTCCTTAAAAAGAACGGACTGAAAGCGCACCGGCTGTTAGCAACCGGGGACGCGAAGAAGGTGATTTACAGTTTCCTGCTTTTTGAAAGCAGCCCTTACGGGAATGCCCTGCGTGTTCAGGCGGACAGCCTGGCCCAGCCATTCGATATCAATGAGGGAATGAAGCTGATCCTGGGGAGCACTGCCAAACTGCGCACCCTTGCCAATTATCTTGATATCGTTGCGGACTTGCACCAGGAGTTTTCAGGACTCGACAGAAAAACGCTTCGAAAGCATTCCAGAAAAGCGCGTGACCCCATCACCCGATGGGCCGCCCGGATGCTGATAAGAAACAAGGGTCTTTCCATGGAGGATATTTTGGAAAAAGCGCTGGACAGAAGCTATTCGGCAAATCCTGATGAGACCTTTTTTACGGGGGGCGGTATTCACAGGTTTAAGAATTTTCGTTCAAAGCATGACAGTCAGATCATATCTGTCAGAGAGGCGACCATTCACTCCATAAACCTTGTTTATATTCGCCTGATGAAGGACTTGGTGCGTTTCTACAGGGCGCGGCTGCCGTACAACGCGGATAAAGTCCTGAGAGATTCCAAGCATCCGGAGCGAGGCCGTCTTTTGGAGGAGATTGCGGATAATGAGGCGAAGCTTTACCTGAGGCGGTTTTACAGATACTTTCGCAGATCGGAGCCGGATGCCGTGCTGAAGAAACTTCTGAAGAGACGGGTAACTTCGGCGCGTCACCTTGCAATCACTTTTTTCGCCTGGCATCCCGGCGCGGGCGAAGAGGAGTTGTCCCGCTGGCTGAAAAAACAGAAACCGGGTGTTTCCAAATCCAAAATTCGTTATCTGGCCCGCGCTTATTCCAAGCCTCACCTGACGATATCCGATTACGGATTTCTTCTGAGGCAGCATCCGCTCAAGGTATGGTGCGCCGGCGAGATAATCCGTAATCCCGATGTTTCATGGAAGAAACTTGTGGAAAAAAGCGCGGAAGTTCGCCGGCGCTGTTCCGAATGGCTGTTCCAGCCGAAGATGCGCAAACATCAGAACACACGCCTGCGTACCCGTATCGAAAAGGACGCGTTTGAGGAGATGACCGTGTTCTGGAAGCGTCTGGGTTTTCCTTTCAGGAAACTTGTGCCGTCTTACGCGACCGCCATCGGAAGTTCATGCGACCAGCCTGCCGCGCTTGCGAAGCTCATCGGTGTCATTGTCAATGACGGTGTTTCTCGTCCCGCGGTATCTATCCGAAAAATACGCATGGCTGAAGAGACGCCTTATCACACAATTTTCGACTTCTCACCTCCGCCGGATGAACAGGTGATAGCAGTTCCCGTTGCCCGAACCTTACGCTCGATATTGCAGGCGGTCGTGGAACAGGGGACCGCCCGGCGGGCAAGGGGGGCTTTTACAACGCGTGACGGTGAGGCAGTGCCGGTCGGCGGAAAAACAGGCACAGGGGATAATCGTTTAAAGGAAGTCAACAGAAGCGGAGAGGTGATCGCGTCCAAAGCACTGAACCGCACAGCCACTTTTGCTTTTTATATCAGCGACCGATATTTCGGCGTCATCACAGCTTTTGTGGCCGGCTCCGAAACTAAGAAATATACTTTCACCAGCGCTCTGCCGGTAAGCATTCTCAAACTTTTATCGCCGGTTATCAATGCACATCTTACCTCACAGAGCGAGCCTGAAATCCTGTATGAAGAGGTGATATGATTCCCAAGATAATCTCCGCTTCATAAAGACCACCGTCCCGCTCGGCTCGGATTGCCAAATCCGAGCCATCATCCCCACCCTGCTCATCATCCCCGCTCGGCTCATCATCCCCGCTCGGCTCGGATTGCCAAATCCGAGCCATCATCCCCCCTGCTCATCATCCCCGCTCTGCTCGGATTGCCAAATCCGAGCCACCCCGCTCTGCTTTGTTCATCATCCCCGCTCTGCTGCTCTGCTCGGATTGCCAAATCCGAGCCATTATCCCCGCTCTGCTCATCCTTCCCGCTCATCCTTCCCGCTCTGCTCATCCTTCCCGCTCTGCTCATCCTTCCCGCTCTGCTCATCCTTCCCGCTCTGCTCGGATTGCCAAATCCGAGCCATAATCCCCGCCCTGCTCTGCTCGGATTGCCAAATCCGAGCCATAAAAGATAAACATTAAAATACTTGAATATGATCAACTGATTGCGTTCAGAATACTTGAACATTTTAACAGTTGTCGTTCCCGCCATCGAGTGAGCTCAATTGGTTGACTTCAGAAACTTTGAAGAGCTCATCTGGTTGACGAAAGCGGGAACCCACTATTCGTTAATTTGAAGTATTCATAATATTACAGAGCGTAATAGCACGGATTACTTTAAGCAACGCAAACCAAACCAACCAAACCAACCAAACCAACCGAATAATTTATATTGCAATGCAGTAAATTTTCCATTTTTCCTTTTCAATTCAATTCAATTCAATTCTTTTCTTTTTTTTATTTTTCCCTTGACAAAAAGATTCTAATCGGGATTAATTTATTTTTAGCTGTCCCGACAAGGATATTTAACGATAGCTTAAAAGGGACAGACGGTTAGTAAAAAAAGTTAAGGGGTGACAAAAGTGCGGAGAAGCGTACATGAATTAAAATGGAAAGTCAGCCATATGAATCGGCAAAATACCGATGGATGTATAACATGTAAAGACAAAGAATCGGCATAAAATTCGATAATTAGTAAATAAAGCAGTGGATTCCCGCTTTCGTCAACCAGATGAGCTCTTCAAAGTTTCTGAAGTCAACCAATTGAGCTTACTCGATGGCGGGAATGACAGTTGGTTGGAGATTTAATGCAACGCAACAGATCAATAAAAAATTTGTTCAACGGGCTTTAGACAGCCTTTCGAGAAAATGAACATTCGGGTTTATGTTGTATTTCACTTACAAGTTCGGAGACAATGTTCGCGTGTGATTTTTTCCGGCCTGTCAGCTCCGCCCTGCTCGGATTGCCAAATCCGATCCATTATCCCCCCGCTCTGCTACTCTGCTTGATCCATTATCCCCGCCCTATTCATCCTCCCGCTCTGCTCGGGTTGCCAAATCCGATCCATTATCCCCGCTCTGCTCGGGTTGCCAAATCCGATCCATTATCCCCGCTCTGCTCGGGTTGCCAAATCCGATCCATTATCCCCGCGCTGCTCGGGTTGCCAAATCCGATCCATTATCCCCGCTCTGCTCGGGTTGTCAAATCCGATCCATTATCCCCGCTCTGCTCGGGTTGTCAAATCCAAAGAAAAGGCGCGGAGAAGATAAAAGCGCGGGTATGAAAAAATTCTGATTATAACGGATTTAAACTTGCACTTAAACTTGCACTTAAACTTGCACTTAAACTTGCACTTGCACTTAAACTTAAACTTGCACTTGCACTTAAACTTAAACTTGCAAGTGTAGCCTCCTCTAAATCCGTTATAATCAGAAAAAATTTTATGGATAGGTACTACAACGATTCATAAATTCGTCCTCCTTTCCTTTATAAGAGGGGACGAATTTATGATTTGCTGTAGTATTTAAATCTTGGATTTGGAAGCATCCTTCATTTTGTCTGAAAAGTAGTTTACACTTTCAGATGAACTGAAAACCGCCTTCAGGCGGTGCAGCACCGCCTGAAGGCGGAACTACGAACTGAAAAGTGTAAACCCATAAATGATGCCGATTTGGATTACCACCTTTTAAGTTCGTCCCCTGATGAACAGTCAAATGCTGTAATATCAGGCTTGTGAAGTGATGTACTACCGATTTTCAGATACGAGTTTTGCTCCTCCTCAATACTCTCTCTACCCTATTGACTGATTTCCTCTGATGAAATAGATTTTGAATAAATTAAGGGCATCCTTCATTTGTCAGAACAATTTTGCAAATCGACTTGCAAAGTCCTGCGAATCAGAAAAAGTGTAAACTACTTTTCAGATTCTATGAAGGATGTTAGATTAAAGGCTCAAAGTTTCATGGTTAAGTTTTCAGGGTCTCCGCATACGACCTTGAAACTTGAAAGTTGAAACTTAAAACTTAAAACTTAAAACTTAAAAAGGGCTGATGATGAACTTACCTGCTAAATTTTTGACCATAAGCTTTCTGACATTCACATATATCAGAGAAAACCGGAAGATATTTGTACTGTCAGCTTTGCTGACGCTTCTGTGCGGATGCACCCACTCTTTTCAGAGCGCGATTGAAACAATAAACCATACGGACGCGGATATTTCCTCTTTTGAGGAAGAGGAAAATACGGACGCGGATATTTCCTCTTTTGTGGAGGAAGAGGAAAATATGGCGGAAATTGAAAACGATGGAAATGAACGATTACATATAAATCCCGAATTCTCATCTGAAGAGATCGCTTTCGCTGAAAATTGCGTGAAAGTATGTGAAATATCTCCCACATACCTATCTCTTGAAGGAGATGACAAGATTTTCTCTGAAAATGACACGGGATATATGCAGTCTGTTCCGGATGAAGCGTCCGATCTCTCTAGAAATGATAACACGCAGTCTGATCTCTCTGGAAATGATAACGCGGAATATGTGCAGTCTGTTTCAGATGAAGCGTCTGATCTCTCTGAAAATGACACGGAATATGTGCAGTCCGTTTTAGATGATGCATCCGAGCTTTGCGAGACATCCCTGGATTTCTGGCAGAAAGGTGAACTTGAAAAGGCCATTGACACTTTGAATCAGGCATATCTTTTAGTCGCAGATATCAGCGCGGATGATTCCGATCTGATGCAGCGGAAAGAGGAAGTGAGTTTTACGATTTCAAAACGTATTCTTGAGATATACGCCTCACAGAATGTTGTGGTCAGCGGGGAGTCCGAGGCCATCCCTCTGGTGATGAACAGCTATGTCCAGGCGGAAATCGATTTTTTTATGAAGAGCGAAGGCAGAAAAAGGGCGTTCATCAGATATTACAAACGATCTGGCAGATACCGCACACATATCGTTGCGGAACTTGAAAAAGCCGGGCTGCCTGCTGAATTGTCATGGCTTCCGCTGGTTGAGAGCGGCTTTGTGACAAACGCGCTTTCAAGGGCCAAAGCCCTCGGACTCTGGCAATTCATCCCTTCCACGGGCACCAGATTCGGCCTTAAACGGAACAGGTATGTTGACGAGCGGCTCGATCCTGAAAAGTCGACACGGGCGGCAATCGCGTATCTGAAGGAACTGCATCATATTTTCGGGGACTGGACAACTGCTCTGGCCGCGTACAACTGCGGGGAGGGGAGAGTCCTGCGTATTATACGGAAGCAGAAAATGAGCTATGTTGACAATTTCTGGGATATGTACGATCACCTTCCCCGGGAAACGGCCCGGTATGTTCCCCGGTTTCTGGCCACACTTCATATTGTCAGTAATCCGGAGGAGTACGGGCTGGATTTGATAGCCCCTCTTCCTCCTATGGAATATGAAACCGTGGCAGTTTCAAAACGGATGCATCTCAGAAACATCGCCAAAACGATTGGCTTGTCCCGGAAGATACTGAAGGGGCTCAATCCCGAACTCCGCCACAATATTGTGCCGGGCAGAGGCTATCTCCTCAGAGTTCCGCCGGAGAAAAGCGATATCCTGCTTTCAAAATTAAAGGACATACCGGCTTCATCTCCCCCTCCGACTTTTCTGTACCACAAAGTTAAAAGGGGGGAGACGCTCTCAAGCATTGCCATGCGATACCGTAGCAGTGTCAAAAGAATTGCCCGCGCAAACAAGATAAACAAGCGCCGCATTATCGCGGGGAAAATCATTAAAATACCCCGGAAAGGAACATCCGCTACATACCGCAAATCCGGGAAAAGCGGAAAGCATGTTGTCAAAAAGGGAGATACACTCTGGAATATTGCCAGACGCTATGGCACAACAGCGAAAAGAATCCGTGTGCTGAATAACATGCGGAATGCAAAACTTCGTATCAGACAGGTTTTAAAAATACCCGGGCGCGGTTATAAGAAAAAAAGAAAGGCTGCTTTGAAAACATATCGGGTGAAACGCGGGGATGTTCCCCATAAAATTGCAAAGCGGCACAACATGCCCCTGGAGCAATTCCTGCGAATGAATCGTCTGAAACGGGGAAGCAGGATATATCCGGGGCAGAAGCTTCATGTGGATTAGGAATTGGGAATTTCCCAACTCAGTTCATAGTACAGCAACTTGGAAATTCATCCCCCCTTTGTCATTATAAGAGAGGTGACGAATTTCCAAGTTGCTGTACTAGTTCACGCTATTTCAATATTGACAGCCTAACGCCCAAAATAAGCGGGGAATTCTTTATTTGGCATCTTTCATATTACTTCAAAATAGTTCACACTTTTTCTGAGGAGCAAACTCATCCGCGTTTGTCCGCGTCCCGCTGTTCCTTCAGAAGTGTCAACTGACAAATGAAGGATGCCAATCCTGTGAACTACAGAGGCTTGAAAAGGGGCTGACCTCTGTCATTTCCGAGCCGGAATCCGTTTTTTGTCTTGTAGTGTTCATTCAGTCTGTTCTTTATACATGTCAAAAGCCAGAATTATTTTGAGCATTCGTATGAAATCGTCTGAAAATGTGATGGGTGAAATTATCGCTCAGGCTATGGGCAAGTTAATAATAACCGATCCCCGGGTTCGGATTCCGCCCGGATCGTTCCCCCGTGATTTTCAATGATCATCTTGGTTATGGAAAGCCCGAACCCGATTCCCTGTGCCTTGGTTGTGAACAGTGGTTCAAATATTTTATTCAAATTTTCAGACGGGATCCCCGGTCCGGTATCGGTCAGCACGAGTTCGGCATTTCCTGTTTTCACTATGCACGCGGTGATCATGAGCTTTCCTGATCCGTCCATGGCCTGGACAGCGTTTTTAATGATGTTCTTCAAAGCCATGCGGATTTGCTCTCTTTCGGAATTTATGCTGATGCTTTCGGAAAAACTCGTCACAACTTCGACTGTGTCCGGTATTTTTGAGCTTTGTAAAGCGTCATTGACAAGTTCGGACAGATCATGGATTTCAGCCTTCGGTTTTTCCATTCGGGTCAGGTTGAGAAGACTTTCGATAATGGAAGTGGCTTTATGAACATTTGATGTTATGCGTCCCAAGTGTTTTCGGACTTTTTCATTTCCTTCGCCCATTCCCATTTTCAAAAAATATACAGAACTGTCAATGGCTGCCAGGGGATTACGGATTTCATGGGATATGCTTCCTGCAAAGTGTCCGAGTATCGCAAGGCGCTCTTTCAGAAGCAGTTTCTTCTGGGCTTCCCGAAGCGCTTTTGTTCGTTCATCGACCATCTTTTCCAAGTGTTCCGAATACTGTTTCAACTTTTCCTCGTCCTGCTTCCGCCTGGTTATGTCTATCCCGATACTGATCTGGGTTCCGTCTTTCAGGCGGATATTGGACCATTCTGAAACAATGCTTTTTCCGGTTCTGGACTGCACGCGGAATTCCTTCCATTCCACGCTGGCTTTTTGCATGTATTCCAAGGCTTGCCTACGGCAAACCGGATCAGGATAAACTTTTTCCATCAGATCGACATCTTTGACCTCTTCGGTTTTCCATCCGATTTTTTTTTCAAACTCTTTATTCAAATACAACATATTGGCCTCGGGATCATAGCGCGTGAGAAATATCGGAATGTTGTCAATAATTGCTTTGAGGACTTTCTGCTGGCGGATCAGTTTTTCCTGAGCCTGCCTGAGGTCTGTAATATCCTCCCCGGAACTGAGTATGCCGATAATCTCACCATCGTCCTCTTTTATAATGGTATTGTGCCAGGCAATAAGTTTTTCATCACCCTTTTTGGAGATAACCGTATTTTCGTAATATTTAACGGTCTCGATATTTCCGGAAATCAGTTGCCGAAAAACAGATCGGACCTCTTCCCTGATATCCCGGGCAAATTATCGAACCAGTCCTGTCCGACGATCTCCGCTTGCGGACGCTCCAAAATTTCACTGGCCTTATGATTCGCGAGGATGACCCTGCCGCTTTTGTCAACTCCGATGAACATGACACCGGCTAACTGCAAATATTGCTCTGCCCTCTTTTTTTCTTTCAAAATCGCTGCTTCGGCTTTTTTTCGCTCGGTAATATCAATATGCGTGCCCACAACACGGACGGCTTTTCCTGTTTCATCAAAAACGACATTTGCCCGTGATAAAATATCAACCCAGTATCCGTCTTTATGTCTCATCTGAAATTCCTTTTGGAAGCGATCCCGTTTTTTTTCTATCACTTCATTCAGCATCACCATGAATCTTCAATATCTTCAGACTTGGTTAGCCGCTCCCATTCGGAAAAATATCCGATTTACGACAACCGCATCCGCCTTCTTCTCTTTTACAAGAGAAAACCCTTCAGCCGGTTCATGAATTTCGATGGGTTTTATATTAATGTCAAAAGAACGGATCATCTCCATGAAAGCCGGCACATGGATCGTTTCTTTCAAAAGCGTCACCCGTTTTCCCTCAAGATCGAGTATTAAATCCACACCACTGTCGGGTCTGGTATAAACAACACCCCAGTTGGACAGCAGCATTTCCTGGTTATACTCATATTTTAAGGCCCGTTCTTTTGAAAAAGCGATATAAACTTGTAAGTCAGTCTCACAACTGTCAAGTTTGCTGATACATTCCGCAAAAGAGCCGAGTACATATTCAAGTTCCCAGTTTTCCTTCACGGCAATATACTCAAGTATCTCTACCGAAAGCCCCCGTATTTTTCCGTCTTTATCCACAAAGACGATAGGCGCGTTGTCATAAACACCGACTTTGACAATTTTCTCTTGTGAATCGGCGAACTTTGGTAAGGAAATCGTGCAAAGGGTGAGGATAAAAAACACTTTAAATATCTGTCTTGTTTTCAAAATATCAACCTTTCATTGATTCATTTCTGGTTCTGACGGTTTTTGTGGTTCCGGGAAATGTGACACCGGATCAGGGATGAAACGAATTTTTCCCTCCGGCACAGGCCGGAAACATGACATCGGACCCGTCGGACGGACATCCGTTTCATCCCCAATCCGGTGTCATATTTTCAAAATGATAAAAATCCTGCCGATTTTTATCATTTTTGCCTGGAATGACAGGGTTGGCGCCTCTGAAAACAGAGGTCCTCAAAAGACGTTATAATCAGTCCGTTTTCACTCCACTGTTTAGCTCATTTACAAAGGTTCAACCTGTAACCTTTAAATTACCATTAATTTTTTCGGTTCTGATACTGCCTCTGTCACTGCCCCGATATTCAAAACAGTACATCAGTTCCCCAAAAACTCTTGATAACTCAGCACGATTGACCTCATCAATGATCAGAAAGAACGGGGGAAGCCATGAACCGAAAGATTTGCCTTTCTCATTCTGGGACAGACCACTTAAGTGTGGCCGGACATTTTTCTGAATGCCCTGATTCTTAGCTGTCCCTGCATTTACAGCCGATTTGGTGTTTTTGTTAACGGATGTAATTTAATTTCCAGCCGACATCCGACAGCTTTTGCATATTTGGGGAATGATCCGAGAAAATCCACCTTATACAATATTAATTTGAGAAAACCCACCTTATACAATAAAGCCGATTGATTGTCACTGTTTTCGGACTGGGAGCAGCGGCCTGCATCATGATTGGCCGGTAAAATAATAACCGATGACGGCTTTTCCATCCATTCGGATATCATTTCATTGTGGGATTTCATGACACCTCCTTCATTCTCTTTCGTGCAATTTTTAACTCCTTAGCCGGTGTTTTTTGGGATTTTTTTATAAAAGAATGGAGGATTATAACTTTGGAACCGATGACAGTACAAAAAAATGCCCTGCCAATACCCTCGCGTCCTTTTGCACGAATTTCAAACAGACCGTCACCCATGGAACGTGTAAAGGGCAGACCCAAACTGGGTCCGAACGCAGCTATTCGTTCTGTAATCCGGGCATAAACAGCACGAATACTGACAGGCTATGAATCAATTTCATTTTGTACTTTTTCATTGTAATAATATATTTCCCAATTCATAGTACATGACTTTCGGCGATACGCATAATTGTAACGGATTAAATCATACAGCTTTGAAATTATACCTGCCGCATTTTGTGAATCATGCCACAATATGTTGTGGTTGCTATTATAACAAATCACTGAGATGATACAACATGTTGTGGCATAATTCTGAAAAATCGCAGTTTTCAGACACCTTCTGCGGACATGATGTATAAAACTGTTTAATCTAATCCGTTAAAGAGCCGAAACTCATGTAGTATCCATTATTCTCTTCCATCATCAGTTCCGGACGGTTTGCTGAAGATAATCTCATCAGACAGCCTGTTGAAAGAAAAAAATGGGATATCATTTCAGACCTCTTTTTTCAATTGCCTTAATCAAAAAATTCAGTTCACCGGAGCGGGCGAGAGACCTCTCGGTTCTCATGCCGCGAAGATAGTCCCTGGCTCTGACAGCATCCCGGTGGACAGTGCGTGTCTCAGCCTCATCCAATTTGGCTTCCGCTTTCCGGATCGCATCTTTCACCACTTTGGCAGGTGTTGATCCGTTCCTGCCGGGACGATTTTTTTTATACAGAGGGACAAACATGTCCGTTCTCTTCTCATATCCGCATTCGGCCAGATAATCCGCCATTTCCTCAAATTGTATCTCTATGACCTCCAGAAGATTGTTCCTTGCCTCATCCCGTGTCTTTCCCTGGGAGACAAAATCCAGTTCGGGACATCGGGCCACAAACCATTTTTCTTTTTTCCAAACCTCGATGGTGATGTTCAGTTGCATAAAAACCTCTCCGGTTTATCCGTTTCCACGTCGGCATCCTTCTGAAAATCAGCACAGCCTGCCGTTTTCTTGTACCGCCGTGACTTACGGAGTAACCCATGGTCCGTGAAAAAACGGCACCGGTCTTCACCAGAATCTTTTCAGGCTCTCTGGTAATTCGTGTTAAAGCTTATTATCCGTAAAATCAGAATATTATCATAAATATACAAAGATGCCGGACGCTCATTTTTATTCCGCCACCGGATTGTCCGCATTATAATTAAATAACAA
>JAUCGI010000089.1:14576-20110 GCA_030378035.1 Desulfobacterales bacterium HSG2 | reverse complement strand
AATGAGGCCGGATACAGGGAAGGGCTGATCCAGGCCGCGGAATACGGGGAAGAGATGACGGTCTCAGAAGTCTGGCTTGTTCTCTTTGTGGAATATGTGGATGAGAAGAACCGGGAAAAATATGAGAAAGACTATCTGGATGAGGATACCGGCGTCACTGTGAAGCCGGTGTTTGTGGAAACCGGGAATTAAACGAGAGAACTCGTTTCCCACGCTCCGCGTGAGAACGCAATTCCGGGACGCTCTGCATCTGCGGCTCACGGGATGCGGAGCGCGGGAACGAGAAATAAATGGGAGGAGGATATGAACCATGCGAAAATTTTCATCTTACGGACCGGTTGACACTGATCTGTATTATCATGTTCCAAGGAAGGCTTTGATTGAGAGGGCCCGAACGCAACTGCTGGGTGAAAATCCGGTCAAGACTGGCCATTACATCACGATATGGGCCCCTCGCCAGGCCGGCAAAACCTGGATCATGAACCAGGTGCTCTGGGATCTGGCCAAAGACGGGCGGTTTGATGTTCTCAAGCTGGAGTTGGAGAGTCTGAAGATGATTGAGGATACGGACCGGATCGCCTCGAATATCGCGGGGAAGATCATCGGATATCTGGATCTGAGGGATATCACGGTCCGCAATCTGGAAGAATTCGAGGGCCTGTTCAAAAAGGGGATCCTGACCAAGCCCCTGATCCTGATCCTGGACGAGTTTGACGCGCTCACAAAGGATGCCATCGCCGGGCTGGCCGGCGTGTTCAGAAATATTCACAACATCCGCCAAAAGGATCCCAATCCTTCGGGGGAGAAGGAATACCTGCTTCACAGCGTCGCCCTGATCGGGGTGCGGAGCGTCCTCGGCATCGGGAATATGAGGGGTTCCCCCTTCAATGTCCAGCGGAGTGTCCACATCCCGAACCTGACCGCGGAGGAGTCGGAACAGATGTTCAGGTGGTATGAGTCGGAGAGCGGGCAGAAGATCGGGAAAGAGGTCACGGACCGGATATTCCTTGAAACCCGGGGGCAGCCGGGTCTCACCTCCTGGCTCGGGGAGCTGCTGACCGAGACTTACCCCGTTGAGAGGGCTGAACCTGTCACCATGGAGCATTTCCGTTATGTCTACAAACGGGCAATCCAGGCTTTGCCCAATGTCAACATCATCAGCAAGGCGAATCAGGAACCTTGCAGGGATACCGTTCTGCAACTCTTCAAGACAGACAAGAGGATTGTCTTTAAGTATGATAACCGGCGTCTGAATTTTTTGTACATGAACGGCGTCATTGACATTGAGGAGACAGAGGATGAGCTGTATGTCAGGTTTTCAAGCCCGTTTGTCCAGAAAAGGCTCTTCAACTTTTTCTCCGATGAGCTGTTCCCCGAAACGGGAAAGCTTTATGAGCCGTTTGAGGACATTTCCGACACCATTACCCCGGACAGCCTGAACATCAGAAACCTGATGCGCCGGCACGAGACGCACATAAAGAGGAACCGGGAGTGGCTGCTGAGAGACGCGCCCAGACGGAAGGACCTGAGGATTTACGAGGCGGTGTATCATTTCAACCTGTACCGCTACCTGTGCGATTTCCTGGGAACGAAGAACACCCGGGTATATCCCGAGTTTCCCACCGGCAACGGAAAGGTCGATCTCATCATCGAATACGCGGGGCAGATTTACGCCATCGAGGTGAAGTCCTACACCAATGAGGCCGGATACAGGGAAGGGCTGATCCAGGCCGCGGAATACGGGGAAGAGATGACGGTCTCAGAAGTCTGGCTTGTTCTCTTTGTGGAATATGTGGATGAGAAGAACCGGGAAAAATATGAGAGAGACTATCTGGACGAGGATACCGGTGTCACTGTGAAGCCGGTGTTTGTGGAAACCGGAAATTAACTGGAAAACAACCGCCATGAGCGGCAAACCGTTCTGAACAAAGGATATGAAACCATGAAGACTTACAAAAGAATCCCTTACGGCATATCAAGTTACAAGACAATCAGACAGGACAACTGTTATTATGTGGATAAAACCCGGTATATCCCGCAACTCGAGGAAGCCGGGAAATTTCTCTTTCTGATCCGGTCTGATCCGAGACATGGCTTACAAGGGGGAATGGGAGCCGGTGTTCCGGTTTCTGGCCGACGAGGTGGAAAAACAGACGTCGGTGAGGGATTATCTGGAGGGCGAGAAAGTCGTTCAGACCTTCCTCCTGGCCTATCTGAATGTGACGGATTATTATCTCACCCGTTCCGAGGAGGAGATGGGGAAAGGTTTCGCTGATCTGTGGCTCGAACCCTTTGAGAGCAAATATCCGGATCTGAAATACGCCTATCTGATCGAACTCAAGTATCTGAAGCGCAGCGAGTTCTCAGAGGAGAATAAGAAAGCCCAACTGACGAAAGCCGAAGGTCAGTTGACGAAATACGCCGCTGATGAACGGGTTGTCAGAAGAAGTGGGACAACACTGAAATGCCTTACACTGGTCTTTTCCGGATGGGAGCTGAAAGCTGCCGAGGAATCGGGAGGAAAACAGAATAAACCGGAAACAGAAAAATAAGATTGTTCCGGAGTGCCAAAGTTGTACTTTGGCTGCATTTCCAATGCCTGGAAATCATTGCGTCCCATTGTGTCCTGTGTGTTCTGCCAAAGCACAACTTTGGCACTCCGGAACGAACACTCCGGACAACAACTTTATAAGGAGGTTTTTTTATGAAATGTTCAACCCCATTAAAAGCTTTATTCACCGTATTGTTGAGCCTTGTCCTCACCGCACAGCCTCTCTTCGCCATCACAGGCAAGGAGATTGTCGAAAAGTCGGACAGGCTCGTGCAGGGCGACACCCAGATTTCCGTCAGTGAAATCACCATCAAAACCCGGCGGTGGACCCGCACCATGAAGATGAAATCCTACATGGACCGCAAGCGGAGGGACAACCTGAAATCCTTTTCGGAGATTTACGCTCCCAAAAAGGACGCCGGCAACCGCTTTCTGATGATCGGGGATAAGATGTGGCATTTTGTGCCAAAGCTTCAGCAAACCATTAAAATCTCCCCCTCCATGATGCTTCAGTCCTGGATGGGGTCGGATTTTACCAATGACGATATCGTGAAGGAATCGAGCATCATTACCGACTACACCCATAATCTGCTCGGAAAAGAGACGCTTGACACTTATGAATGTTATAAGGTGGAACTGATTCCCAAACCGGATGCGGCGGTTGTGTGGGGGAAGATTGTCTATTTTGCCCGCGTCAGCGATCTTCTGCCGGTTCGTCAGGAACTTTACAACGAGCATAATAAGCTCAAAAAATATCTCGGATACAGCGAGTTCAGGGAGATGCACGACCGCGTGATCCCCACGCTATACAAAATGCAGACCGTTAAAAAGAAGGACCGATACACACTCATGGAGATCAAAGCCGTGAAGTTCGACGTCCCGCTTCCGGGAAAAGTCTTTACGCTTCAAAATCTTAAAAGAAAGTGAAAGCGGATGCATCGAGTCTTTTTAAAGCCACAGAGGACACAGAGATTTCCACAGAGAACCACAGAGATTCAACTCTGTGCGGACTTCTGTGTCTTATATATATCAGTCCATTGGAGATCGCCTGTTTCAGTTGTCAGAATGATAAAATTCAGGGAGGTTAAAATGACAACCATTTCTACAGAGTTAGACGAAGATATTATAAAAGCTGTGGATGCCATGGTCAGAACGGTCAGAACCCTTGACACTACACGGTCCGCTTTTATGCAGCACACGTTGCGTACCGTGATTCAGCAATACAATCCTGAAGAATTGGAGGAAAGACACAGAAAAGGCTACATGAAAAAACCGGTTGAACCGGGTGAATTCAGTGACTGGGAAGATGAACAGATGTGGATAAACGAATGAAGCGAGGCGAAATATGAAACCAAAAAATATCACTTCCAAACTGGCTTGGCGGAATGTGTGGCGCAACAAGCGCCGGACGCTGCTGACGCTGCTAACCATTATGGTCGGCTGCGCGATGATCATCTTTATGAATGCCATCGGAAAAGGCGGGCATGATCAGATGATCGAAGACGCTGTCGCGCTGAATGCCGGTCATATTCAGATTCATGAGAAAGGATTCTGGGAGAATCAGACCCTTGATTATGCGTTTGAACCGTCATCCGAACTTCTGGACCGCCTCGGCAATGATTCGCGTATTGCCGCGTTTGCCGAGCGTGTAATGACAGGCGGACTCCTCTCCTTCGGAGACAACACGCGGGGCATGCTGATTCAGGGAGTTGATCCTGAACATGAGAAGCAGGTCAGCAACCTTCACACAAAAATAATGCCCGGGGGAAGATTCCTCACACCGGAAGATACCACCCATGCGGTCATCGGCGAAACCCTTGCAAAAAATACCGGCGTCAGGATCGGCGACCAAATCGCCATGATATCCCAAGGGTTTGACGGATCCATTGCCGCGGAGCGGTTTACCGTTGTGGGACGCTTCCGGAGCGGCACCCCGGATTATGACCGTGAACTGATCCTCATCCCTCTGACACAGGCAAAAGAGACATTTACCATGATGGGATTTATCCATTCAATCGCCATCCGGCTCGATGATGCGTCCTATCTTCCCCAAGTGAGAGAGAGTCTCCTCAGCCTGACATCCCGGGATGAGACCCAGCTTGAGGTCATGGGGTGGGATGAACTGATGCCCGAGCTTGTGCAGTTCATCGTCATGGATGATATCAGCGCGTACATCTTCATCTTCATCCTCTTTATGATCGTCGCTTTCGGCGTGCTGAACACCATTCAGATGTCGGTCTTTGAGCGGACAAGGGAATTCGGCGTGATGCTCTCCATCGGAACCCTGCCGGGACAGATCACATCCATGATCCTTTTGGAATCGGTCATCATTTCGATTATCGGCATTATATTCGGAATCATCCTGGGATACGGCATCAGCCTTTATTTTCAAATCAACCCCATGGATTACTCCTCTTATGCCAAAGAGATGGCGGTGTGGGGAGTCGCCACAACCATCTTCCCGGCAAAAACAACATCGCTCAACATCATTGTAACATCCATACTGACCTTTGTGCTCGCCGTGCTTTTCTCAGTCTTTCCTGCACGGCGGGCGGCAAAACTGAATCCGGTTGAGGCGATAAGAAAACTGTAAGGGGGCAGTTGACGGTTGACGGTTGTCAGTTGTTCGTTACCGATTACCACGAGCTGATAGCAGACAACCGACAGCCGTCAACTGTCAACCGTCAACTGTCAACCGTCAGCCATCAACTGTCAACCGTCAACTGTCAACCGATAACCCTGGTTATGTCGGACAAACTCATTGACAAAGAACGGCTGAAAGCCTTATGGGGGGACATCAGAATGTTGGATATTCTTGAAATTGCCAGAGAAGAAGGCCTGAGAGAGGGCAAAGACCTGGGCCTGAGAGAGGGCAAAGACCTGGGCCTGAAAAAAGGCCTGCGGAAGGGCACACAGGAAATGATCATAGAGGCCCTGATCCAGAGGTTTGACCTGATCCCCTCACATGTCTCGGAACAGATCC
>JAUCGI010000089.1:0-14476 GCA_030378035.1 Desulfobacterales bacterium HSG2 | reverse complement strand
AGAACCTTGACGCATTAAAAGGACTTCACAGGCAGACGCTCAAATGTCGGGGCCTTCCGGAATTTGAAACATCCCTGAAGAAGATGATTCAGTAGTTGAGCAATAATTTTTTCTCGTTTTCTCGTTACGAGGCTCCGCCTCACTGCCATTAACTTAGGAGGCTGATAATAATGCCGCTTCTTACTCTTTCGGGAGCAAGAGCAAGAGCAAGACCTTAACTTAATGGCAGTGAGGTTCCGCCTCGTAACGCATATACAAGGAGGCTCTGTCCATGAAAACATTCTTTATGATCGGCTGGAGAAATCTGTGGAGAAACAAGCGGCGGTCCCTTGTGGTGATTACCTCGATTGCACTGGGGATATTTGCCATGCTTTTCTCCATGGGAATTATGAACGGAATGAACAACCAGATGGTGGAAAACACCATCAGCACCTCTCTGGGGCATATTTCAATCCATCGGAAAGGATTTCAGGACGATATGAAACTGCAAAACAGTTTCGTCCCTTCAGAAGAGATACAAGGCGCGCTCGCTGATTTTCCGACCCATGCCCCGCGGCTCAAGTTGGAGGGGATGATCCGTTCCAGCGAGGCGTCAAGAGGCGTTCTCATTATGGGAATCGAACCTGAAAACGAGAAATCCGTCACCAAAATATTCGACTACACACTCGGAGAGAATGCCTGGCTTTCGGATTCAGGATCCCATGATATTCTAATCTCAAAGACGCTCGCCGAGAAACTGGACCTTCTCGTCGGCGACAAAGTCGTGGTGATGTTCCAGGATATCGAAAAAGAGATGGTCGGCGTGGCCTTCAAAGTGAAAGGGCTGTACCAAAGCCCCATAGACAGCTTTGACAAATATGTGGTGTTCACCGGAATTGACGCGCTTCAGGAGCTCACCGGCATGGGGGAACGGATTTCCGAAATCACGGTACACACGGGGCATCGGAAAAAAGTCGATACAGCAGCGGAGCGTATCAGGAAATCCGTATCAGACCCGGGCATTGAAATTCTCACTTGGAAGGATATGGCCCCGAATCTTCTGAGCGCTGTCCAACTTTTTGACAACATGATGTACGTCTTTTTCTCCATCATCTTTATCACGGTGATATTCTCCATTGCCAACACGCTGATTATGGCGATTATGGAGCGTTTCCATGAAATCGGGGTGATGAAATCAATCGGCACCCGACCGTCATGGATCGCCGCGATGGTGCTATTCGAGGCCGTAAACCTCGGATTCGTCGGGCTTCTGGCAGGCTCGGTCTCAGGCATGATTGTCACGTTCCTATTCTCTGTGAACGGCATCGATTTTTCTCTTTACATGGAATCGGTGAGACTGTGGGGGACCGGACACATCATCTACCCGGCATTAAAGCCGGCAGACATCATCGCCTGCTCACTCATCGTGCTTGTCACAACGATTATCGCCGCGCTCTACCCGGCGATTAAGGCGGCTCGGATAAAGCCGCTGGAGGCGTTACATTATATGTGAGTCTGAAATTTTGTCAATATCGATCAGGATTCTCACCTTTTCTCCGATCTTGGCCATTAAAAGAGAGGTCATCGCGCCCTTATCTGCTCTCTTATGCCCGGATCAACAGGAATGATACGCTCAATCCCCAGCTCAATGCTCTGTTTCAGACGTTTGAGCCCGTCATATCTTTTACCCGGTTCAGCGGCCAGCGCCAGCCCCGAGAACCAGAGTCCCACCGGGTCAGCCGCTTCTCTGTCAAGAATCCGATTTGCAAAGCGGAGCATCTTCTGCTCCTCCCCTTCCCTGAGCAGCCACAGAAGATAGAGAGCGGCCATGTCGGTGCGGCGAGGCGCTCGGCGCAGGAATGAGCCGAGCATCTCCTCCCAGTCTGCCAAGTAAGCCGGGGCGTTTCGGGCAAAGACCGGATGCGTCAGAGAAAAGGCAAGCTCACCCCGAACCAGCAGACCGGAACTGTGAAATCTGAGACTCATCTTTTTTCCGCCGGAGAGCATACGCTCGTGCGCTTCCAGGAAAGTAAAAAGCAGCGGGGGAGTATCGTTGGCAAAACCGGACGGATTTTCCCTTGCCTGCGCAGCCGTTTTAAGAAAAATCCGGGTAAAATGGATGCCGCCCGGCCCGGAACAGGCGGTCAGGTCACGGACTTTCACTTTCACACCAGCCGTTCGGGAGGCACGGGCCAAGGTGTCCCGTATTCTGACGCCCTGGTGCCAAGTGAGACCGAGGGCATACATCTGAATCAGAAAGATCAGAAATGTCAGGACAAAAAAGAGTATGACACCGGCAGATGCCATTCTCCGTTCCCGCACCGGATTTGGCGTCGGTTGGCAGAAACCGGCCCATGCCAATGCCATAAAAGGCACACTTCCGGGCAACTGGAACCATACTGCGGACAGCCCGGCCATCAATGCGGCGGCCGTTCCTGCCAGCGGAATTCGGGAATCCTCGCACCAGCATGGGAGCGCAAGCAGGATACCCCACATCAGAGCCAATCCGATCATCCCGGCGGAAAGGATCGCTTCGGCAAAGCCGTTGTGGCTGTGAAAATATTCCCGCTCCAGCGAATCCGGTCTGTTCCGATCCTCAGCGCCCAGGAAGACCGACTCCTGATTGGCATGCGCCAGCAGATGATCCGCATAATGTCCCCATCCGTGTCCCGTGATCAGGGCGGAAGGCTTATCCTGAAGCGACAGAAGGATCACCCGGTTCTGCAAGTACCTGGAGGAAAGACTGCTGTCAGACCTTATCCACCCTTTCGGATGGGTGCTGCTCAGATGCATTCCGTACAGAGTGACTCCCGCGGTAAGAATGATCGGAACAGCGATTACCATCGCCGCGGCATAAACACGGACCCGTTTTTTCATATTCCGCCGAAGATAATGAAGAGCACCCCAGACAGCGGGGGCCAGCGTCAGACACAGGAGAATCGCAGCCCGGTTGCTTGAAATGAGCACGATCCCTGATCCTGCCATCAGACAGGCAACACGGCCGAAAACGGAGTTCGGCTGTATATTCGTCATCAGAATAAGAGCGGTGAAAATCCCGTAAAAGCCAAGGTGATCTGAAAACCAGTAGGGGGACCATGGCCATCCCGGATTCCGGGATCCGTAAACGGTCAGCGCGGTGACAGTCAGTGCGGCAGTGAGACAGATCCATCCCAGACTTCTCCGGAGTCTCTGATTGCCACGGAGAATCATTCCGCCTGCAAACAGCGAAGCCATATCCAGATACCACACAGCCCCCTCTCCGTGACGGGGATCGCCTAGCCAGGAAAGGACGGGAACATCGGCAAACCACGAAATCAGGATGCTCCATATCCCCAGAGCCGCTGAGACAAGGATCAGGGGATGCCGCACAACCTGCGAGTATCGCCTGGCATTGGCCAGGAGAAGTATCAAAAGCCCCGATGTCGTCAGCGCGGATACGCCGTGCAGCCCTGCAATGACCGGCTCCGATTGAAACCAGACGCCGATGTGAAACGGCGGCAGCGCCAGGAAGACGATGAAAGGGGAAAGGAAAAGGGAGATTGTTACGATGACCAGACCGATCTTTTCAAACTTCAGGCTGTGAATCGGATCGGTTTTTTCTGCTTCAAAGGTTTTCATTGCGTCACCTCAGTCTCTCTGCTTTCAGACTTCCGAAGTTTTTGGAAACCTCGGAAGTCTGATGCATAGAGCATTAGGGAGCAGGCCGGACGTTCAGGCCGGACGGGATTTGCAATCCCGTCCGCAAGGTTTCCGCCTGTCACCGGAGTGTCGGAACGGTTCGGACGGGATTGCAAATCCCGTCCGGCCCGGCAATCCCGCAGGCCGGACGGGATTTGCAATCCCGTCCGCAAGGTTTCCGCCTGTCACCGGAGTGTCGGAACGCGTCCGCAAGGTTTCCGCCTGTCACCGGAGTGTCGGAACGCGTCCGCAAGGTTTCCGCCTGTCACCGGAGTGTCGGAACGGTTCGGACGGGATTGCAAATCCCGTCCGGCAATCCCCATGGAGATTTATCAGCGCTGCCTTTTTCCATAAGAAACAGCCGCTGCCACACCTATAAAAGACAGAAACACAGATATGACAAACGCCGTGACGCTGTTGAACTGCACTGGTGAATCATAAGCTGCACCAATAAAACAGTTCGTATCGCCCGACTCGCTTTCTGAGTCTGTATCTGTATCTGTATCTGTGTCTGTCTCTGAGTCTGAGTCTGTCTCTGAGTCTGAGTCTGTGCTGCTGTCAACTTGCGGAGGTAATGGAGGTCCCCCGGGATAGGCGGCAGTCCGTCCGGTTCTCCCGTAATGTGCCGTGCTTCTCGTCGATGTTTCCGAATCTGACAGCCTCCCTTCCGCAGGGAAGATAAGAGAAACATTTTCCTGGCTCACTTGTATCCAGCGGCCCTCTTTTGACTTTAACAAGGGGTCCGAGTCATCACGGTATTCTTCCAGTTCCTCCTTCAGCTCGTCAGGAACAGCATAAGATTCCGGAGCATAAAAAACATAATATCCTTCATCATCTACCCATCTCCACAATTTCCTGTCAAGCAAATCATCCGACGAGGAAGATACCGGTTCGGGGGATATGATAACAGTGTCGTCATTACCGTACTGCAACACCCGCACATTATCCCAGCGATAATCAGTATCGTTCGGAGATGCGATCATGTTCCAGCCCTTTTCCAGTCTTACCTCAATGTTGCAATCCCCGCTTACAGGATCCCCGTCAAACACAAGGTCTCTGCGGTCCGATGCAAAAAACCAGTAGGACTTTCCAGGCTCAACTTCAACTTCCCAGCTATTCTCATATTTTCTGTAAACATCATCTGCGGGATCATATTCCCACATATACACATTATCATCCAGCGACTCCATGGTGAAGCGATGGGCAAATGATACCATCTGCATTGTATCCGCCTCAAGCGGGACGGTTATCATCTCTTTGTCGTCATCTTCGTCGGACGGCTTAAAGGTTACATGGATGCTGCTGTCGGCGGTGACATCTGTAAGGATATATTTGGAATCATACCCATCCAGAGTCAGAGTCTCTTCCACACCATTAACCTCAATGGTATCCACATCATAGCCGGCTTGGGGCTGTATTGTAAAAATCCGAATGTCACTTTTGCTTATATCAGCGTTAACCGGTTCTATGCTTCCGTTCTCTCCTGCCATGGTTGTTATCGCATAGGTCGATTCCACTTTAAAGGTTACACGGATATCGGAGTCAGCCATGACATTTTCAAAGGTGTAGCTGGTCACCGCTCCTCGAGAGTATCCGCCTACCTTGACATCTGCCACTTCATATCCGTCAGCGGGCAGCATTGTGAATGTCTGGCTGCCCCCCTCTTTTACTGTGACAGTGCCAGGCGCTATACTTCCATTCTCTCCTGCCATGGCTGTTATCGTATAGGTCGATTCGGTCGATTCCAGTTTGAAGGTTACACGGATATCGGAGTCAGCCATGACATTTTCAAAGGTGTAGCTGGTCACCGCGCCTTGAGAGTATCCGCCTACCTTGACATCTGCCACTTCATATCCGTCATCGGGCAGCATTGTGAATGTCCGGGTGCCCCCCTCTTTTACTGTGACAGTGCCGGACGTTATACTTCCATTCTCTCCTGTCGTGGCCGTTATCGTATAATAGACGGCGGGTTCCACCACCTGTGTTTCTTTAAAGGTTACAGCGATCTCATGGTCAGCAGTAACATTTGCAAAAGTGTAAGTGGTGATTGTGCCTACCGAGTTCCCATCTACTGCCACACCAGCCACTTCATATCCGTCAGCGGGCTGTATTTCAAATGTCTGGCTCGCGCCCTCATTCACCAGCTTATCGTCTGATGGTTCTATGGTTCCGCCTTCTTCTGTCGTAACAGTTATCGTATAATAGGTGGGTTCCACCACCTCTGTTTCTTTAAAGGTTACAGCGATCTCATGGTCAGCAGTGACATTTGCAAAAGTGTAAGTGGTTGCTGTGCCTATCGAGTTCCCATCTACCGCCACACCAGCCACTTCATATCCGTCAGCGGGCCGTATTTCAAATGTCTGGCTCGCGCCTTCATTCACCAGCTTATCGTCTGATGGTTCTATGGTTCCGCCTTCTCCTGTCGTAACAGTTATCGTATAATAGGTGGGTTCCACCACCTCTGTTTTTTTAAAGGTTACAGTGATCTCATGGTCAGCAGTGACATTTGCAAAAGTGTAAGAAGTTGCTGTGCCTACCGAGTTCCCATCTAGTGCCACACCAGCCACTTCATATCCGTCAGCGGGCTGTATATCAAATGTCTGGCTCG
Source organism: Desulfobacterales bacterium HSG2 (assembly GCA_030378035.1). Taxonomy (GTDB): domain Bacteria; phylum Desulfobacterota; class Desulfobacteria; order Desulfobacterales; family 4be13; genus JAUCGI01. The sequence goes on along the minus strand of JAUCGI010000089.1, from coordinate 8,211 downwards.
CGCCCTCATTCACCAGCTTATCGTCTGATGGTTCTATGGTTCCGCCTTCTCCTGCCGTAACCTTTATCGTATGGGTGGGCGTCTCTTCAAAAATCGCATGTATTGTGCAATTGTTATCCTCAGCATCATCTGAGTCGTCGTCACCTGTTTCGGGCCACCACCCCCGGGCTGAACTTTCACTGCTGCCCGCACCGCAGCATTCTTCGTGGAAGGTATGAGTGGTAACGGGTTCCGCTGACACACCGTTTACCTCAACCGCAGCCACTTTATATCCGATATTAGGCTCTATTGTGGCGGTCAGGTCCTCGATGGTTATCTTTCCGCCCGATTCCGGTTCCCATGTAGCCGCTATCCGATAATTTTCCTCGAAGGTTGCATCAATATCATGGTCGGAGGTAACATATTCGAAAGTATAGGTGCTCACCGGGCCCAGTGATTCGCCATTGACCGTCACATCTGCCACTTTGTAACATTCTGTGGCCGGCTCAATTACAAATGTCTGGTCGTAACCTGCTGTTACAAAAACATGGCCATTCGGGGTTATGCTTCCATTCTCTCCGGCTATAGCCGTTATCGTTATTGTATAATAAGATACTGCCCTAAAGTTTGCACGGATATGATGGTCAGCAGTTATATCCTCAAAGGTGTAGTATGTCACTGCTCCTATTGATAAGCCGTCTATCTCAACATATTCCACCTCATATCCGTAATCCGGCAGGATTGTAAATGTCTGGTTTGCACCCCAATCCGCCACAACAACGCCGGATGGGCTTATACTTCCGTTATACCCCGCCTCAGCCGTTATCAGAAATTCGGTTATCCTTTTAAAGGTTACATGCAGGGTGTGCTCACCCTCACCGAAAATGTAGGTATTGTCATCCGCGAGTTCTGCTTCATATCCGTCCACAGTTACCACATCCGCTTCATATCCGTCATCGGGAATTACCCAGGCTTTTTGGATACTCTCGTCTGCCGTGACGGTTACAAGCCCGTGCATTCCGGATGTGGCGGTTATCGGAGACTCCGTGAATATCGCATGGATGTTGTGGAGAGACTCCGAACGTGACTTTGAACGTGCCGGATCGTCATCCCTCGGCGCGACAATTTGTGCAATGCGCTTACTGATCAGCCCGCTCGTCTGGCTCACAGCGGCTTTCAGGGTTCGCGACGCAGTGACAACAGATGAAACTGGCCACTCGGCCTGAGCATAAGTGCCCGTGTAGGTGGCAACCGATCCTATGGATATGTCATTTACAAAAACCTCTTCCACTTCACATCCGGGATCAGAATCCATCACAGATGTCCGGCCCCGAAGGATTATCTCTCCGCATCCTTCCCATGTGGCCCATGTGGCCACTCCCTCTTCCAGCTCGATAAAAGGGATTTCGCTTCCGTATGCAGTCCCCTCGCTATCACCAATACAGAGTTTGTTTCCTTCCGACTCATCGGTGTCACTTTCCACAATGTAAATTGCACCCTCTTTGCTGTCAACTGTCACACCTGTGTAGCTATGAGCAGAACTGACAGTTACTGTTAAAGCGAATACAACAATAAAAAATCGAAACAGACTTTGCCGCGTAATCATTTATAAATTCCTCCTTGTCAATTGAATAAAAAGTTGCTGTGTACAGTACACAGAAAAAGTTGCTAATAATTTTGCTGATTATAACGGATTTGGGGGAGACCTCTTAAATTTGCACTTAAACTTAAAACTTAAACTTAAACTTAAACTTAAACTTAAACTTGCACTTAAACTTAAACTTAAACTTAAACTTGCACTTAAACTTAAACTTAAACTTAAACTTGCACTTAAACTTGCCGCACTTAAACCCGCACCGCGCTCAGAGTCCGGCCTGAGTGTGCTCCGTTGATGAATGGATCTGAGCATAAGCATAAGTGCAAGTGCAAGTGCAAGGGGGCCTCTAAATCCGTTATAATTTTGTGTTCCGTCAGGGTATCTTAAGAACCTGCCCTGGATAAATTCTGTTCTTGTTTGAAAGCCCGTTTGCACGGGCGATCTCTGTTGCTGAAACTCCCATTTTTCTGGCAATAAGGTCCAGATAGTCTCCTTTTTTCACTTTATACACTGCCGGTCTGGATTTCTTCCATTCTGAATAAGCCGAAGCCAGAGCTTTCCGTGCAGAGGCAGAGGATACAGATGAGGTGAAACATATTGTCTGCCCCTTGGGGACAAACCCGTTATTTTTGTACAACGCGGACCTCAGAGCCGGATTATATCGCCTGAAGGTCTCAGAGGGCATATCCAAACTGTCACAAATCATGTCAGAAGGCAGAGGATGCTCCAATCGGATCATATTTCTCCGGAAAGGCGGCTTCAGCTTCACCTTTTTAAAATATTTTTTGTGATTTTCAGCGACCTCACTCGCGGCCAGAAAACAACTGTAAAAATTTTTTGAGGCAAACCGGAATGTCCTGCTTTTATGTTTCTCAATGATGGTTCCGATATCCTCGGAACCTGTGCTCGCGACCGCCCGTTTCATACCGTACAGTCCGTGATTGTAAGCAGTTACTGCCAGAGGCCAGGAGCCGAGACTTTCATAATTCCTGCTGAGAAGTTTGGCCGCGGCCACAGTTGACAGCGTGGGATCATGCCTCTCATCAATGAGGCTCCCCACTTTGAGATACTGCTTTCCCGTTCCTTTCATAAACTGCCACATCCCGGCAGCACCCACTTTTGACCGCGCTTCTATGTTAAAGGAGGATTCCACATGGGGAAGATAGGCCAGCCGCGCCGGCACATCATATTCCTTCAGTATGTCACGAATCTCATCGAGGTACATGCCCGAACGCACAAGTCCATCGCGAAATCTTTCCTTCTGACCCGCTTGGAACCTGATCCGCTTTGCAGCTTCTTTCAGAGCTGTTTTGGGCGCATGTTTCAGGAACTGCTCATAAATCCTCTTTTCTTCCCCGGACCATTCGGATTCCGAGACCCCGCTGATTCTTTTCAACATGGAAACAATCTTTTTTTTCTGTCTTATTCTGTTTCCCACCTTTATCTTTTTATAAACAACAAGCGGATATTCCCGGTCATGAAGCAGACCTTCTGTCACAGACACCTCTGTGTAGATTTTTTCCCAAAATGCAACATTGTCCTCCAGGGAAGGCGGTATGGGAAAGTAATCCTCCGTCCTGGTCCAGAGAACCGTGAATACTGACAACAGAACAAGAATCAGCAGAACAGGCCGGAACAATTTATGCCTGAACATACGCATAAACATCTTATTTTTCAAATATGACTTCATTCTCTTTTTTTACCGTGTCCGCTACCCGTTTAATGCCCTAATATTTTTGATTTTCGATAAGGCTCCGGAACAATGTCCGCAGAGTTGTTCGGCAATCAGTTTCTTTCAATCAGAATTGTCTTTCTCCCGTTGCCCGGCAGTTTCGCGTTCCTTGGCCGCCTTCAGTTCCCATCCGGGAAAAACCGGCGCAAGGTTTTTCCGGGAACTCCCTATTCGCCGTCAGCACGATATTCGGGACGCCGATACACCTTCTGTCCGGCCCGTTCCCACTCCTCAACCTCCGCGCCATCCTCCACCTCATCCCAGCCGCACCACATGGCGACGACATGTGTGGTGATGCCGGTGGTCATATAGACATGAACGATCAGGAACGAGAGGAGCAGGAAAGCCACGGCCAGATGAATCATCGCAAGCGTTCCGAGGCTCAGGGACACAGTCGAAATCCTGTCCGTCAACGCCCATGTGGACATCGAGGCTCTTCATCATCGAGGAATCGAGATCCCCGTGTTTCACGCCGTCGCCACCCCCACCGAAGAAATGGCAGGTTCCGCAGTTCTTCCGGGTGGGGCGTCCCACGCTCTGGGCAACTTCATTCCAATCGGGCGGATGGTATGTTTTTTTGTTCCCCTTGAACACTTTGGTTTCAGTTACCGGAAGCCCCGCGCCCGCGGGGAATTTTTTGTAGGTTCCGGTCTGCTCATGACAGACCAGGCAATCGACCTTTGTCTGATCGGTGAAATCAAAAGTTTTGTCCTTCCATCCGTAGCCCGCGTGACACGATGTGCATCGGGGCTCGTTTCCGTTGATATTGATGCAGAAATTGTTCACAGACCAGCCACCCTTTCCGACTTTCAGTTCCTTTTTGGCATAAGGATCCGACCACGTCCAGTGGATGGTCTTCTGAAACTGCGAGGCTGCCTCGGTGTGGCAGGAGAGGCAGGCACTGGTCACTTCCGGTCCGGAGTTGAACTCCTGATCCAAAATCTCGTGTTTTGAATGATCCGAAGTGATCCAGATATCTCTTTCCCTTAACGCCTGCCGGCCATCTTCAGACCCGGTGCCAGTTCTTCCTTTTTGGCATACGACCCGGACGGCCAGAAGAACATTGCACAAAGCATCGGAATAAAAAGCCGGCAAAAAAATTTTGTCATTAACACCTCATGTTTTTGGGCATCCTTCATTTGTCAGTTTACACTTTGCTGTAGAACGATTTTCCAAATCGTTCGGAACAGTTTGCAAAATTGTTCCACAGCTCAGAAAAAGTGCAAACCACTTTTCAGCTTCCATGAAGGATGCCTGTTTTTGTATCAGACTTCCAAAGTTTTCAAAACTCCGGAAGTATGGAAAAGGGTAAAAATTAACACTTGCCCGGAGCAAGTATGATTATTATGTTGATTTACATAATACAGACTGTTTATCATGTAAAGAAAAAAATGACCATGCCGCCCGCAATGTTTCCGCCTCACCGGAACGGTCCAGACGGGATTGCAAATCCCGTCCGGCTTGGGAATTAACACTTGCCCGATTATTATCTTGATTTACATAATACAGTCTGTTTATCATGTAAAAAAAAATCAGGAAAGAATCTGGCATCTTTCGAGTGTCCCATCTACCCATAATGTCATTCCGGTCAGAACTGGGAGGCGGACATTTTCCGACTTCGGCAGCGATGGATTCCGGGTCGGAACTGGAAAAATGTCCCATTTTTTCAGTTCCGCCCGGAATGACAGGTGGTCGGCAACGATGGATTCCGAGTCGGAACTGGAAAAATGTCCCATTTTTTCAGTTCCGCCCGGAATGACAGGTGGCCGGCAACGATGGATTCCGGGTCGGAACTGAAAAAATGTCCCATTTCCGCCCGGAATGACAGGTGGTCGGCAACGATGGATTCCGGGTCGGAACTGAAAAAATGTCCCAGTTCCGCCCGGAATGACAGGTGGTCGGCAACGATGGATTCCGGGTCGGAATGAACTCATCCGCGTTTATCCGCGTCCCGCTGTTCTTTAAAAAGTATCGACTGACAAATGAAGGATGTCAGAATCTGAATACAAAGATCAGCAGGCCGGAACTCATCCGCGTTTATCCGCGTTTATCCGCGTCCCGCTGTTCTTTAAAAAGTGTCAACTGACAAATGAAGGATGTCAGAATCTGAATACAAAGACCAGCAGGCCGGAATATCATAAGTGTAAACTTAAGAGTTCCCAAAATTCCTGATCCTGATCTTAATCCATAAGTGTAAACTTAGGACTTGCTCTTTATCTTGCTCTTTATCTTTATCTTGCTCTTGCTCTTGCTCTTAATCTTAATCCTGTCGTGTCCGTTTGATAAAGATAAAGATAAAGATAAAGAGCAAGAGCAAGAGTCCTACCGATATGTTCGTATGTCACCGCTATTTATCTCTTGACACGCCACTTATTTTTGTTTAAATTACGTCACTCTTAGGTTATGGCATCCTTCACACTTTCCCATGAACGTAAATGTTCACATTCACGGGCACGGATGATAGGTCCCTGATAAAGATGCCAGGCAGAACTCTGAGCCGGTCTTTTCAGGCTGTGGCCAGAAAACTTTCGGAACTGTCAGAAACTGCTGCCTGACCAAACAAGTTTTGACAAGTGCGCTATATTAAGGATCAACTTGTCAAAACTTATTTGGTCAGGTACTACTTTCCAGTTTTTATACTGGGATGCTAAAAGTGGGATGATGAAAAAGTTGCCAATGTTCTCAGAAGCTGATCCCGGTTTTGTTCCCGCATTTTTATAAGTGGCTGATTTTTAAGCCCAAAAAAAACAGATGGGACAAAAACAGAATCACAGTCGGCAACCCTGTTTGTGGCTTTTTTATCAGCCCGGATGCTAAGTGAACATAAATTTTATTGTAAAAAAATTGTAAAAACATGTTTGGATTTCTGAAGTTTTCAAAACTTCAAAAGTCCTTGTTCTGTTTCCATTTTCAGGAATGATTGCACAAAACCGGGTTTTTCATAACCCGGTTTTTCATAACAGTCATTCCCTTAAAGCCAAGTTTTTAAAAAACTTGGCTTTTCATTAAAATTACCGAACATGCCTGATGAGCATCAAACTTACGGAAAGTAAAAAACATTGCAATCATCATTATTAAAGAACAAAACAGCATCCGGCTGGTGGACGCCCGACACCCGACACCCGACATCCGACATTCGGAACCCCGAGCCGGAATATGATGCTGTCAAAACTGCGATTATTAGGGTGACCCATCCCATATTCTTAGTGAATCTGGACGGCCGGATTGCAACGGCCCGCGGAGGCTCCGTCTCCGTCAGCGACCCTCAGTCTTCAATCCCCGATCCTCAATCTTCAGCCAAGGGGGGCTATCCCTTGCTGGCTTATGCGCCGGCGCTTCACCCGCGGAGCTTGGGAGATCCGATTTTCAAGGAAACCTACGGTCTTAGGTATGCATACATTGCAGGGGCCATGGCAAACGGTATCACCTCTGTCAAGATGGTTGAAGAGATGGGTCGGGCCGGAATGATCGGCTTTTTCGGGGCTGCCGGCCTTCCCCTCAGCGAAGTTGAGGCAGCCATTGACCAGTTATACAACGCGGGAGGTGTGCAGGGTTCCCTTGCAGAAGGATTTCCCTTCGGGTTTAACCTGATTCACAGTCCCAATGACCCGGAACTCGAGGCCGGAGTGGTTGACCTGTATCTGCGGCGGGGGATACAGTTGGTCAGCGCGTCAGCCTACATGGACCTGACGCTTCCCCTTGTTTACTTTCGGGTAAAGGGAATCTGCCGGGACAGTCAGGGCAGAATTGTATGCCCCAACAAGATCATTGCAAAAGTTTCAAGGATCGAAGTTGCCAGAAAATTCTTTTCCCCTCCGCCGGAAAAGCTGCTGACGCAACTAATTGAAACGAGAATGATCACAAAGGAAGAGGCCGAACTTGCCGCTTCTGTGCCTGTTGCGGAGGATCTGACCGCGGAAGCCGATTCCGGAGGGCACACCGACAACCGGCCCGCGCTGTCGCTCCTGCCCACGATCATTGCCCTGCGGAATGAACTGACTGAAAAATACAAATATGAAAGGCCCCCGTGTGTGGGACTTGCCGGCGGGATATCCACGCCCGAATCAGCGGCAGCGGCCTTTGCAATGGGTGCCGCCTATGTGCTGACCGGCTCTGTCAACCATGCCTGTGTTGAGGCCGGCACATCAGAGACGGTCCGTCAGATGCTTGCGGCGGCCCGGCAGGCGGATGTGACCATGGCGCCTGCCGCGGATATGTTTGAACTGGGGGTGAAGGTTCAGGTGTTAAAACGGGGAACCATGTTTCCGCTCCGCGCAGCCAAACTGTATGACCTGTATTGCAGGTATGACAGCCTTGAAGCGATCCCCCATGATCAGAAGGCCATTTTGCAACGGGATTTTTTCCGGAAAAGTTTCCAGGAAGAATGGGAGCAGACAAAGAAATTTTTTGCCGTACAGGATCCGGTACAGATCACGCGGGCCGAAAAAGACCCGAAACACAAAATGGCCCTTCTGTTTCGCTCCTATCTCGGCCTGTCATCAAGGTGGGCGACAAGAGGGGAGCCTTCCAGAAAAATCGATTACCAGATATGGTGCGGCCCCGCACTGGGCGCGTTTAACGAATGGGTGAAGGGCTCTTTCCTTGAAAAGCCGGAAAACCGGAAAGTCGTTGATGTTGCAATGAATCTTCTCCTGGGCGCCGCGATTGTGACCCGTGCAAACTGGCTCCGCTGTCAGGGGATCCCTCTGCCGGCCGATGTGGGGAAATTTGCTCCTGCCGAACTTTCGGAAATAAGTGAACTGGGAATTGACATTTAGAAAATTTCCCAAAAAAACGGAATATACCCGGAATGTACCCGGAATGCACCCGGAATGCACCCGGAATGTAGGGTGGGTGTAGCGAAGCGAAACCCACCTTATCCGAATGTTTGGTGGGTTTCGCT
>JAUCGI010000088.1 GCA_030378035.1 Desulfobacterales bacterium HSG2 | reverse complement strand
TGAAGAAGGCCGAAATTCCGATTGGAAGACCGCCGAAGTTTTTAAAACTTCGGCAGTCTCTCTTATTTTCGCGACCGCGCCCGAACCGTGATCTCATCCCGAGTGACACCCGGTACCGTCTTCCACACGCAGTTTGACAGTCTTATTTTCGCAACCGCGCCCGCACCGTGATCTCGTCCCGAATGACACCTGATTTCAATCCGGTACCGTCTTCCACACGCAGTTTGACAGAATATGTTCCCGGCTTTTCAAAATAGTGGAAGACCTTCTGACCCTGCGCGGCGGTGCCGTCTCCAAAGTCCCAGTAAAAGGTGAGCGGGTCGCCATCCGCGTCAGAAGAGCCGGACGCGTCAAAAAGGAGGGCATCATGCGCGCCCCCCACATAAGCCTCGCGATCCCCGCCGGCATCGGCCACAGGCGGAGAATTTACCCGGATATTGACGACATCCTCGGCAGTATTGCATGCCGTTTCGGAATCATCAGTGACAGTCAGACGCACGCGGTATTCACCCGGACGTTCAAAACGATGACGTATCCTGATTTCGGATTTCGGATTTTCAACCACGCCGTCTTCCAAGTCCCATTGGAAAGAGAAGACTACATACTGAAACTTACGAATTTACAGTTGGGACAATCTACGACTATCTTAAAAAAGGTGATATATATATACCGGAATTCCAGCGCTCTTATGTATGGAACAGAATACAAGCCTCACGTCTGATCGAATCTTTGATAATACAGTGTCCGATATCAGTATTATATTTGAATCAGGATCGGGATGAAAAGCTGTCTGTTATTGACGGCAATCAGAGACTGCAAAGTATCAAGTTGTATCTGAGCGATGAATACCCGTTAAGAGGGTTAACAACTTATCCTGAATTAGAAGGTTTTTATTTTTCAGAACTGGATCCGAGGATCAGCAGACACATTTTGAACAGGACTCTGAGATGTGTCGCAGTTTTAAAGGATACGCATCCGCAAATAAAATTTGATGTGTTTGAAAGACTGAATACCGGTGCGGTTCAAGTTAACCCTCATGAATTACGTCATGGCATTTTTCATGGCGACCTGATTGAGACCTTAGATGAATTATCCAAAGAACCTGTTTGGAAAGACGTATCCGGTATAAAAAACGACAAAAGAATGAAAGGTGCGGAACTTATCCTGCGTTTCATTGCATTAAGAGAGGATTTGAAGCAGTATAAAAGACCATTATCCGGATTTTTAAATAATTTCTGTGAAAAAAACCAAAATCCGGGTAAACAAAAACTATTATCATGGAAAACAAGCTTTTTACAGACAATAAAAAATGTCAATATTCTGTTAGGAGATTTTGCATTCAGAATTTTTGATGAAAAAAGGAAAATAAATAAAAATATCAGTGCAGCATTATATGACGCCCAAATGATTGGTATTTCAAATATTCCCGGAAAGTTGCCAAAGATCAGTCAGGGTTCGTTAAAAAGGAAGCTAATGGCTCTGTATCAGGAAGAAGAATTCAGACAGTCAATTACTTCGGGTACAAGTACTTCCAGATCGGTCAGATACAGAATATCCCGCTTCAAAGATTTTCTTAATTCATTGGAGTCATAAGAATGCCCTACATGATGAGCCTTTCAAGAAAGGATTTTATTAAGGAAACGAAAGATATACTTAAAACTTCGAGAAAGGCATCATTTAAAAAAGCCGGAATTCCCAAGCCGGCTCTTGATATGATCCTGTAGGCTGCAATATTCAAAACTTCAGCACATCTTGAAGAGTATCTGAAAAGTGTAATCATCGATTGGCTCTATCTTGCGATGAATAATTTCTTTGGACGCCGAAGGAGCGGGTAAGAGCCGTCTTGCTTGGCAGGTTCATCGCCGATTGGAAACCGCCGTGAGGCGGGGACTGTTCCGGGCAGGACTCCAGGTCAGTGTCTGAAAAGACACAGTACGGAGAGCGAAACTGTTGGTGGTAATAATGCAAAATCACCGGCTTTGAACATGTTTTAAATACATTTGAATATATTTTAAGGAACAGAAGCTATAGCCCATCAAAATCCGCCAAATTTAATTTAGCAAATAAATGTTCATGTGCAACTTTTTCAAACCACAGAGAACTCACAGTTTTTATATTTGAACACAGAAGTTAAATGCCGAGGTACAGGACTTTAAAGGGGGAAACTTATGAAAATAACGGCAGTGGGCGTCAATTCGGCGTTTGCAACAGGAACATATGAAGAGGTCATCTCCATACGGGATGCCTGTGATATTGCTTTGAAAATAACGAGTTCATCAGGAAGCGGAGCACCAAAAGGGGCTATCAGGGCTGAGATAGAGAAACGAAGCAGACGGTTATACCAGCCGAGATGGCAGTCCAACTTCCTGATTGAATTTGACACGCCGGGTAAAAGAGGGAAAACTCCCTATCGTCTGCTTTTGGATATCGGCGGAGATGTGAGACACGCTTTGAAATTCCTGGGACTGACCTCTTCGGACATAGACGGCGTTTATATTTCCCACGCACATAATGATCATATCGGCGGTATGGAATACCTGGGTCTGACCACCCTTTTCAATCCGTTTTACACCCCGGCAAAAAAGAAGTGGCTCGGGGATCAGTTCATCGCGAGCAAACTGTTTCTTGAACAGGAATGGTGGCACGGCCCCCCTGCAAACGCCAAGCCGGATATCTTTATTCACCGGAAAGTGCTTGAACCTCTGAGAAGAGCAGTGGGTCCGGGCCTGGACACTGTGCAGGGCGTTCCCAATGTGACGCTTAAAACGTATTTCGATATTCATTTGATCGGCAAGCAGGAGGACGGGCAGACAAAGCGGCAGATATTCCATGACGGGGCTGGTCACTGGACCGTGACGCCGGTATTTACGATGCATGTGATTTCCAGTTCCGAGGAGATGGCAAGCTACGGCATCAGTCTGCAACACTCCGACGGCTACAACATTCTGATGCCGACCGACACCCAGCATGTCATGCCCTCACAGTTGGAGCTTCACTACAGGCGGGCGGACCGGATATATATGGATTGTGAAACAAGCAAGTTTCCGTCCGGAGTACATCCGCACATATCGGACCTGATCAATGATATGGACCCGGATGTTCAGAAAAAATGTCTTCTTTATCATTATGACGAATATCCGGACGTTCCGGACGACATGTTCTGCGGCATTTTGAAAGCCGGAGATACTCACGAGTATCCGCTGTAAGCCAATTTGAGACGTTTCGGAAACCAGGTTTTTCAAGGGAACCTGGTTTCTGTCCGAGGAAACAGGAGAGTTAAATGAAAGCAAGAAATTTATATTGCATAGCGGGATTGCTGTTTTTTTTTTGCCGGAGCTTGGTTTGTGCAGAGACTCTGCATCTTGTAACCGAAGATTACCCGCCGTTTAATATGCGCCTGAGCGGAGAAAATTCCGGAGGCTCTGATGATCCGCTGACCGGAATTTCCACGGATATTGTCAGAGAACTTTTCAAGCGTGCGGGTATCGGATATACCATCCGAATCTATCCTTGGAAAAGAGCCTACGACATGGCTTTGAAGAAACCGGGATATGGCGTGTTTTCGACCACCCGGACACCCGAAAGAGAGCCCCTGTTCAAATGGGTCGGCCCCATTGTGTCAAATGACTGGATCCTGATGGCGAAAAAAAGCCGGAATATAAAAATTAGTTCCCTGGAAGATGCACATAAATATGATATCGGAGGATATAAAGGGGATGCGCTGTCGATTTTTCTTGAAAAGAAGGGATTCAGGTTACAGTGCGCCCGCCGGGATTATCTCAACGCCAGAAAGCTGAATTTGGACAGAATTGACATCTGGGCCACCGGAAGTCTGAAGGGGCCGTATCTTGCCAAAAAGGAGGGGATATCCGGACTGGAACAGGTTTTTCTGTTTAAACAGACGATGATGTTTATCGCTTTTAACCCGTCTGTTTCTGACGACAGGATCAGCAAGCTGAATCAGGTGCTCCGAAACATGGAAGCGGATGGCAGTACAGACAGAATTTTCAGACGTTATCGTTAGTTTCGCCCTCAGGCGGACTGTCCCACTTCCAGAGTATAACTTTTAACTTTTAACTCTGTGTACAGAACAAAAAAGCCCTGCTCTTAATCTTAGTCTTAATTGGCTGAGAGTGCGATTAAGATTAAGAGCAAGAGCAAGATTAGGATTAATCACCGAACAGAAAGGAAAAGAGATGGAAAAAGAAACAAAACGAACGCTTCTGTATGATTGGCATACAGAACAGGGTGCCAACATGGCCAATTTCGGCGGATATGAGATGCCGCTCTGGTATCCGTCAGGGGCCAAAACCGAACATCTGGCAGTCCTGACAAACGCGGGTATGTTCGACACAAGCCACATGGCCATGGTCACGGTGACAGGCCCGGATGCTTATGACCTGCTTCAGCACTGCTTCACCAAAGACCTGAACGCCTGCGTCGGCATAAAGAAAAAACCCTTGGAACCCGGGAAATGCGTCTATGGGGCCTATCTGACCGAAAAGGGCGAAGTCATTGACGACGCGATTGTATATCAGGCTGCGGATGAAAATTATCTGACCATCGTTAACGCGGGCATGGGGGGTGAAATTGCCGCGCATATGGGGATGCATAAAGGCGGCAGGACCACTGAAATCACCGACCTCACCGACAAAGTGGGCAAAATGGATGTCCAAGGCCCGCTGGCCGGGAAAATTATGACGAAGATTCTGGCAGAGCCCGAAAAGGTCTTTGAAAAGATGCCCTATTTCTCCTTCAAGGGCCATTTTGACAGCGCATCACCCCTTGCTGACGCGGTTCGTCTGGCAGATGGCACACCCGTTCTGCTTTCCCGAACTGGCTACACCGGGGAATTCGGTTTCGAGATTTTCGTCGAGCCGGCGCGTTTTGTCAAACTCTGGAAAATGGTATCCGATACAGGCAAAGATTTCGGCTTGGCCTGTTGCGGTCTTGCTGCCAGGGATTCTCTGAGGGGCGGTGCCGTGCTTCCCCTGTCCCACCAGGATGTCGGCCATTGGCCCTTTATCAACAATCCCTGGCCCTTCACCCTCCCTTATAATGACGATCAGACCGATTTCACCAAAGCGTTTGTCGGAGACGAAGCGCTCAGAAATGTGGCTGACCCGGAGTTCACCTATCCGTTTGCAGGCAACGACCTCCGCAAGGTTTCCGCAGATGACCCGGCAATTGTGCTGGATGCTGACGGCAAGGAGATCGGCTCGGTTCTGACCTGCGTAACTGATATGGGGATCGGACGTTACAAGGACCGGATTTACAGCATCTCCAGTCCTGACAAACCAGAGGGCTTCAAACCGAAGGGCCTGTGTTGCGGCTTTATAAAGGTAAGGACAAGGCTGAATTTTGGTGACGTGGTGGAGATTAAAGACAAACGCCGGAAGCTCAAGGTGAGAATCGCAGAGGATATTCGGCCGGATCGGACGGCTCGCCGTCCTGTCAGGGAGATGATTTGATTTGTGTTTTGGTGTTTGATGTTTGGTGCCAGAACCGACCTCAAATCCGAAATTTCAGAATGTAAGAAAAGGAATCCTTTTGTGTATGTTATATTGAATAGGGGTTTTTCAAGATACAAAAAACACAGAAGCAGGGAAGCCGGGGAATCAATCCCCGGCTGACATCGAAAACACGCTGAAGCGCACTGAAACCTTTCTTGGCCTGTTTCAGTACCGAATTTTTTTTCTGAAAGGAATTGAAGAAAGGCTGAATATATGAAAACGGATGCGTTGTTTTACAAACTGTTCCGTCTGTCTCCCCGGAGCCTGTTCCAGCTTGTGGGGCTGAGACTGAACGGACAGTATGATTTTGAGAGCATAACCATGAAAACTACGGAGAAGCATTTCGACGGTTTTATGAGACGCACGGACGGGGAGGGCCGAATGTTTTTCTCGAAATTCAGGGGTATGACGACTCAATGATTTACTGGCGGGCTTTCCGTGAGGTATGCGTATGGCAGGAGGAGAACAAAAGCGACAAGCCGTTCATACTGATTATTCTCTTTGTTGACGAGAAATATGACCCCGGCAACTGTAGGCTGTCATGCAGGCCGCCCTGCCGCGTCCGAACTTTTTGAAGTGCGCTTCAGATCAGGATGGTTTTCCAAAGAATCCGGTTTCTTTTTTGTCCGCCGGTCTTGGATTGAACAAACTGTTCGTACTCCGGGATCGCATAAAAACAAAACGCAAAACACAAAAGGGAGGTAATATATGAAACTAAAACAGATTACCGTGTCCATTGAAAACTCACCCGGTCGTTTGTTCGAGATAACCAATGCCCTTGGTGAGGCCGGAATCAATCTCAGAGGGCTGAACCTGGTTGACACCGGATTATTCGGGCAATTGCGGCTGCTTGTCTCTGATGTGGCTGCTGCCCGGCGTATCCTGATGGAAAAACAGATGCCGGCCCGTGTGCATGAGGTGGTGGCTGTGGAGATCGCGGATAAGCCCGGAAACCTTGCAACTGTGCTGAAGTACCTCTTGGACGCAAATATCAATGTGCTTTACGCGTATGCTTTTGTCGGGTTTTCATCAGGGAACGCGGTGATGATTTTCCGTTTCAGCGACAATGACAAGGCTATTGAAGTTTTACAGGAAAACGGCGTCAGAATCCTGGATGCCCAAGCCTTTGGAATTCTTGAATCAGAAAACAATATATGCTAGCAGGGGAGGTATCGAGATGACAGAAAAAACAGCATTTGATCCCCGAAAATTCGCGGTAATCGGTGCCGGGCCGGTGGGATGCACGGTCGCGGCCTTTCTCGCAAAGGGCGGGTATGAGGTAACCCTCTGCGATATCATTCCTGACTTGGTTAAGCCGGCCGCAGACTCCGGAATCATTATCAAGGGGGCTGAAAATCTTCAGCAGACCGTTACCCGGACATGCGTCAGCGTCGATGAACTGGAGAAATACGATCCTGATGTGATCTTTCTGACCGTCAAAGCCAATGCCACGCCGCTGATTGCCTCGGCAATCGAGGGCTTTCATAAGAACGAGATGTATGTGATTAGCTGGCAGAATGGCATTGACACAGAATTGGAGCTTGCCAACATACTTGGGAAAAAGCCCGCTGTCCGGGGGGTGGTGAATTACGGATGCGCGCTTTCAAAACCGTGCCAGGTGATCATACCTTTCCATCATCCTCCGCACTTTATCCAGGAACTTGATCCGGAATCAGGGTCGGATGTGCAAGTCATCGCAGAAGTGATGACCCGGTGCGGCCTTGCCACCCAACGCACAGATCAGATTGCTTCGATGGTCTGGCGCAAGTCTGTTATGAACGCCTCGACCAACCCGGTCTGCGCAGTGACAGGCATGACTCTGGCTCAGGCGTTGAATGATCCAATTGTTTTCGAGGCTGTTGACGATCTGGCAAAAGAATGTATTCGGGTGGCCAGATCCAATGAGATATTTCTGGGATCGGCTTATTATCCTTATTGTATGGACTATATGAAGAGCGCCGGCCCCCACAAGCCGTCCATGCTCATAGATATCGAAGCAAAACGCAGGACAGAGATCGACTTTCTGAACGGAAAAGTCATTGAGTACGGCCGGCAGGCAGGCATTCCGACGCCCTGCAATGTGGCCATCCGGTCTTATGTGAAGGGTCTTGAGGCCACATTTTAACAGGACTCTTAATCTTGCTCTTAATCTTGCTCTTAATCTTGCTCTTTATCTTAATCTTAATCTTGCTCTTGCTCTTGCTCTTCATCTTTATCTTGCCCGTGTCCGTTTGATAAAGATAAAGAGCAAGAGCAAGATAAAGAGCAAGAGCAAGATAAAGAGCAAGATAAAGAGCAAGAGCAAGAGCAAGAGCAAGAGCAAGATAAAGAGCAAGAGCAAGATAAAGAGCAAGAGCAAGATAAAGAGCAAGATAAAGAGCAAGAGCAAGATAAAGAGCAAGAGCAAGAGCAAGATAAAGAGCAAGAGCAAGATAAAGATAAAGAGCAAGAGCAAGAGCAAGATAAAGAGCAAGAGGAGAATCATGACATCACCTCCGATTTTTGCAGGTATTGATGTGGGTGCGTCGAGGACCAAAGCGGCCATTCTCAATCCTGATAAGAAGCTGATGGGTCACTCGGTAAAGAAATCCGGTACGGATTTCGCAACTGTGGCAGAAGCCTGTCTGAAAACTTCTTTGGAAATGGCGAATGCCTCGGAAAAAGATATCGTGAAAGCGGTATCCACGGGATATGGCAGGAAGAATGTCTCTTTTGCCGGGGAAAACAAAACAGAGATCGGTTGCCATGCAAAAGGATGCTACCATTATTTTCCCATGGCCTCCACCATTATTGACATCGGGGGACAGGATAATAAGATCATTAAATTAGACGAGGACGGAAGCCGAATCCGCTTCAAGATGAATCGGAAATGCGCCGCGGGAACCGGTGCGTTTTTGGAAGAGATGTCTCTGCGTCTGGACATTCCCCTTGAATCAATGGACGGTCTGGCCAGGCAGTCCCGGGATATGGTGAAGCTGGGAAGTTATTGTACGGTCTTTTCGGGCACCGAGGTTTTGGAAAATATCCGGCGGGGGAAGAAGGTCCCGGATATCGTCAAAGGGCTTTTTTTTTCGGTCATCAAAAGGGTCCTGGAGATGGATTCCCTGACCGAAAAGGTGGTGATGACCGGCGGCGTTGTGGCCCATAATCCCTTTTTGGCGGAGATGGCTGAGGAGCTTGTCGGGAGAGAGATACTGGTTCCTGAATATCCGCAACTTACCGGGGCTATCGGTGCGGCGATTTATGGCATGTATATCGGTTGACAGGGAGGAAACCATGAATTCCGGTTTAAACGAAGAAAGAGAAACAGCAGAAGTTAAGGATGAACAGCGTATGTCAGATTCGGGAGTTGACAGGGGGCTGATTGCCATGTTCCTGAAAATGACGCCAGAGGAGCGTATTCAAGCCAATGACAATGCGATAAATGCGATCACGGAGTTGAGGAATGCCTTCAGACAAAAATAAATCCTGACAAACGAATAAGGAGCAATCGTAAGACAATGAATATCACAGATAAAACTTCTTCCGAAAAATTAGAATTCGATTCTCAGGAAGTTGAAGAATGGTTTGAATCTGAAGATGTTGAAGATGCCCCCAAATCTGCCCCATCATCAGAGGAACTTCTCAGTGAAAAATATTCCAAAAGCCAGTTGAGAATTGTTCGCACAACCATAGATTACTCTCTATACACTTTGAAGCAGTCATTATCGGATAGAAATTATATCAATCTGTCTCCGGGATATCAAAGAAGAAACCGATGGGATATCAGAAAGAAATCCCAGTTGATAGAATCTTTTCTGATGAATATTCCTGTCCCGCCGATTTTTCTGTTTGAAAAGGATTATAATCAATATGAAGTTATGGACGGCCGCCAGCGTTTGGAGGCCATAAACAGTTATCTGAATAACATTTTTCTGCTGGAAGGATTGGAGTTTTGGAAAGAATTGGAAGGGCTGATGTTTGATGAGCTTCCGATGACAATTCAGCGGGGATTACTGAGACGAACATTGTCAGCCATTGTGCTTTTGGCTGAAACGAGCCAAATCGATGAACCGGAAACTGATGTCAGGATGGCGCTTTTTAAACGTCTGAATACGGGCGGAGTCCAACTTAATCCCCAGGAACTTAGAAACGCTCTGTATCCCGGCAAGTTTAATGATATGCTTATCCGGATTGCAAGATCAGAACTTTTCACAAGGGTATGGGGTATTCCCCCGAAAACACCTGATGAGGAAGAGAATCCCTCACAATCCCTTATAAAAAGCACCCTGTACAAAACAATGGCGGACTGTGAGTTGGTATTACGTTTCTTTGCAATAAAGGAGACAATCCTGTCAAATTTACGGGGATCGCTTAGAAGGTTATTAGATCAATGTATGTTAAGACATCAGGATGACACCGCTGAAAACATAAACGCACAGGAAGAGCATTTTACAGTGTGCCTTAACAAACTGTTTAAGACTTTCGATCACAGACCTTTTGTTTTACCTGCTGCAAATAAACCGAGCAGACCGTTATATGATGCGCTTATGGTTGCCACGAGTTTAAATGACGCGTTTGATCCGATTCCCCATAAAGCTCAAATTCTCACACGCCTGAATGATAAGCTGGCAAATTCTCACACCTACGATATTTTAGTGGGCCGTGACAATACTATCGAAGCGATCAAAAAAAGAGTGCAACTTGCAGAAGAGATACTCTTGGGCGAGACGAAATAAAATGAACCCGATTTTGGAAGACCTGAAGTCTGACTTTGATCGTCTGCTGCTGATTTCGGCCAGGCACGGAATAAAGCAAAAGCGTATCTTAATACATTCATGGATACAAGAAACAAATTAGCTCATCCCACAATCAATGTCGGATGGCCGGATACGTCCAAAGTTCTCGAATATATTAAATTCTTTGAAATGTTGTGTACTGAAATTTTTAATGTGGTAAAAATATTTGAGTTTCAATTATCTCAAAGAAAGAAATAGCCTTTCATAATTGGATGCTATGCGTTGCTGAGAGATAATCCGTGGCTATATGGAGTTTAGCGTGAATAAATATTCTGGCAGCAATTTTGATGATTTTCTGGAAGAAGAAGGTATTCTCGGGGAAGTAACTGCGAAAGCACATAAACGCTTGTTAGCATTACAACTTTCAGACATTATGAAGGAATCGGATATTAGCAAAACCAAATTGCCTGATTATAATGCCTTTTGGGGGGCGAGGTGGATTCCGGGTCAAAAATGATAAAAATCCTGCCGATTTTTATCATTTTTGCCCGGAATGACAGTATCCGGGGCCTCTGAATCGGATAAATTGCCTGATCCCGAAAATACAGCTATAACACTGGAATCATTGGAGCGCTTGGCTCATGCTGTCGGGAAACGACTTGGGATTGAAATTGCCTGATTATAATGCCTTTTGGGGAGCGAGGTGGATTCCGGGTCAAAAATGATAAAAATCCTGCCGATTTTTATCATTTTTGCCCGGAATGACAGTATCCGGGGCCTCTGAATCGGATGAATTGCCTGATCCCGAAAATACAGCTATAACATTGGAATCATTGGAGCGTTTGGCTCATGCTGTCGGGAAACGACTTAGGATTGAAATTGCATAGAACAGGGACTGGCATGGGCCTGTACATTGTCAAATTAGTTATTGATGATTATAACGGGGCCAGTATCAAGCTCCGACCGGTATCTCAGGGCTTTTCAGTTGGCGTACGTTTTCAAGTACGGAAAGGAATGAATCATGGTCAGAATCGGATATATTGATGAAAGGACATGGCAAAACACTTTTCGGCAATTTTTTAAAAATGATTTTGATATTGTGCTCTTTGATATTAATGAAAAAACGGATGTGGATTCTCTGACCGATGATATCTTCGAGAGAGATATTGATATGCTGGTCATTGATTTTCGATTGGAATCAGCTAATTTTAATGGTGACACCCTTGTTGATAAAATCCAGGAAAGAAACCTTTACTATCCTATGATAATTCTCACCTCTTATGAATCAGAGGCGATTGAACATTTGGCGAATGCCAATTTGGTTAACGGGAAAGACATGTTGGACGGAGATAATCCGAAACCAGGCATTCTTAAACAAAAGATGCTGAAAATTGCTGGTGATTATAAAAGAAAAGTATCAGAATCGGAAAGACAGCTTGAGTTCTTGGAAAAGAAGAGGGTGAAAGAAGGGCTGAGTCCCAATGAAGAAGATCTTTATGTTGAACTGAATAATTTTCTGGATAAAACTGTTGCTGCAAAGAAACATCTTTCCAGAACATTTTATTCGGAAGATACCAACAAAAAACTGGATGATCTGATTGGCAAAATGGAACATCTGCTCGAGATGATACCCGGAGATGAATAATGCCTGTTTTTCGAGAAGTAACGCCTGTCAGAAGGTCAGATAGAAAAAAATGTCTGATTATAACGCTTTTTGGGGAGCGAGGTGGATTCCGGGTCGGAAATGATAAAAATCCTGCCGATTTTTATCATTTCCGCCCGGAATGACAGGTCTCGGAGCCTCTGAAAATGAAGTTCCCCAAAAGTCGTTATAATCAAAAAAAATCTTCATATATTTTAGCTGTTTAGTGATTATAAACAATCAGGAGAAATCGCATGAAAAAAACCGCAATCGTTTTTACCCTCTTAATCATCGCCATTCTTATTCTGCTTACGGTGTTCGGCTGTATCTCCAGGTCAGGAAAAGCTGCGGGGCTGATCAGAGGGAAACTGGCCGAATGCCCTGCCCGACCCAATTGTGTTTGCAGCGAACGAAAAGATGATACAGACCATTATATTGAGCCCGTCACCATTCCCCGTAACACGGACACCCTGGAAATTCTCAGGGAAGCGGTTCGGGAATCGGGAGGTGTCATAAAAAGCGACACAGGAACATATATCGCTGTCACCTACTCATCGGCTCTCTTCGGGTTTGTGGATGATCTGGAAATCAGGATTGATTCTGAGCAGAATGTAATCCATATCCGTTCGGCATCCAGAATCGGATACAGCGATTTTGGTGTCAATCGGAAACGAACCGAATTAATTAAAAAACTGTTTTATAAGAAAGCAGAAAAAGCTGACCGTTAGGAAGAGAGATGACCGAACAAAAAAAGATCAAAAGAAAAATAATAAAGGCCACCGCCGAAATGCAGCGAATCATGGCCGAGTATTTCTACGAGCTGAACGACGCTGCAAAGACAGGCGATAGAAAAATCGCATGGTGTACCAGCGTAGGCCCCGCCGAGATGCTGCGGGCCATGGGCTTTCTGGTCTATTTCCCCGAAAATCATGGGGCAATGCTAGGCGCGACCCGCATGGCCACGGACCTCATCCCCCACGCCAACGCGCTGGGATATTCCCCTGACATCTGCTCCTACCTCACCGCGGATATCGGCGCTTATATAAAAGGAATCACCCCACTCTCAAAAGCGTATAAAGGAATCGAAAGCGTACCCGGACCCGATGTGCTGGTCTATAATACCAACCAGTGCAGGGATGTGCAGGATTGGTTTGCATGGTATGCGAAAATGTTCAAAGTTCCGCTGATCGGCATTGAAACTTACAGAGGTGTCGGGGATGTCACAGAAGAGCATATCATATCCATCGCCAAACAGATGGAGTCGATGATCCCGCGTTTGGAAGACATATCCGGCAAAAAATTCGACATGGACGAACTCAGGCGGGCATTGGCCCTTTCCCGCGAGTGTTCCGACCTGTGGAAAAAAGTGCTGGATACCGCTTCCGCTGTCCCGTCTCCGCTGACATTCTTTGACGGAACCATTCAGATGGGGCCTGCTGTGTTGCTGAGAGGGACACAGCAGCCAGTCGATTACTACAAACGACTGCTCGCCGAGTTGGAGGAGAGAATTGAAAACAGGATAGCCGCCGTGGAGGACGAACAATTCAGAATCTACTGGGAGGGTATGCCGATCTGGGGCAGACTCAGCGCCCACTCCGAAATGTTTGCCAGCCTCCGAACGAATGTGCTTGCATCCACCTACTGCAACAGTTGGATATTCTCCGCTTTTGACACGGAAGATCCCTTCAACAGCATGGCAAGAGCATACACAGAACTGTTCATCGTCCGGTCAGATGAGGTCAAGGAGAAGTACATCAGAAGCATGACGGAATTTTTCAAAGTTGACGGGATCATCTATCACGACGCAAAGACCTGCCCCAACAACTCCAACTGCCGCTACGGCATGCCCCGTCGGCTTGAGAAGGAGACAGGCATCCCGAGCCTGACCATCAACGGAGACATGAACGACATGAGACTCGTCTCCGACGAACAGACGAAAACAAATATCGAAGCTTTTATAGAGCAGCTTGAGGAGAATGACGGTTGACGGTTGACGGTTGACGGTTGTCAGTTGTCAGTTGACGGTTGACGGTTGTCAGTTGTCAGTTGACGGTTGTCTCTCCTCTGTCCCCTGTCCTCTGTCCTCTGTGATTTCCTCGGGTTCAAAATCCTCCTCCTGATCAGCGTCGGAATACAGCGTTCTGAAAATTCCGGAATCGACTTGGGAATGGGGAACAAGATGTCTCAGGCCCTGACTGTAATTCTCCTCTGTCTCCTTCGCGGCGAGGAGTGTCTGTGTATAGGATCCGTCTTTGTTGTCAACGATCTGGTTCAGTTGTTCCAGAATGGCAATGAAGGCGTTCACCCGCCTTTCAATATCCTTTCCCTTGTTTTGAAAAAGCGTTTTGATCGCCGTGTTGGTAATATTCTCCTCCTGGCGAAGGTCTTCTATGAATCGTTTAACCGATTCCATGAGCGATTCTTTGGTAAAGATCGCATTAAGATACTCGGATGTCGCGCTGACATGACGATCCAGGGCGGTATATTGCAGCCCCAAAAGATTCTGCCATAAGACGAAAAACCAGACCTGGAGCTGCTCTTTGGTTTCATGGCTTCTCAGCCGGAACCGGTCCCATAAGGCCTTCTCGCTGATCCATGAAGGCGGCGGGCTTTCAGGGTTTCGGATGATCATATAACAGACGCCCCCTGTGGGAATCCCCGGCATGGTGTCCGAGTCGTAAACGCGCAGTCCGAAGCCCTGCTCCGAGAGAAAATTTCTCAGAAAAGCCATGTCCTGCTCTGTCCACTCGAATTGAAGATAATGGGCGATCTCTCTCTCCTGGGGCCTGAACCGCTGGCCCTCCGGAACTTTGGTTCTGATGACCCGGTGCGTAATCAGGAAGTTCCAGACCTGTCCCAGTTCATACGGGTCTGTCATTGCGCTGTAGCCTCCTTCAATCTTGCTCTTGCTCTTGCTCTTGATCTTAAGAGTTAAGATTAAGAGCAAGATCAAGAGTCCCTAAGTTTACACTTATCATTTAATCTTCCAGATAAATCATCTGAAGCTCCATCCCCCTCATGTTCCCGAACCCCATCTTTTTTTCGAGAGGGATCCGGTCATTTGCCACAACAATGACCCTTCCCTCCTGAATCCCCAGCTTTGAGGGGTCGATAAAAACGCCGAGAAGCGATGCAAAGTGCATCATTTCGCTGAGGCCCCATTCATCTTCATCCATGATTTCGCTGAGGGATACGGGCCCCTGCATAATCCTCTCTCTGAACGCCATGCCGTATTCTTCTAAAAACAGATCAATTTTACGCTGAATCTTTTCAGGTTTTGTCAGAGAAATAACCATCCGGGTCTGTTCGGAGTCAACAGAGGGCTTTCGGGGCCGGATAAGGTCTCCGATGGTGATCTGGTGATTGTCGGGCCGCCAGAATCCGTTTAAAAGGAACAGGTTGTCGAAAGTGTCCGGGGAAAACTCGGGCCAGTTTCTGACCACAACCATTCCCGCATGGTAGAAATTGACCGGCTCCACGAGCTTGTTTCCTTTTGTCTGGGTTTCGTCAATCAGCGAAGAAAAATTGCGGCTGAATGATTCCAATATCTGAAGCAGCCGGTTTACACGGTTTTTTATGGTAATATCATCGATGAAGTCATCAGGATGGGTCTCTGTCCATTCTGTAATCCGCTTTTGAACCGATTCATTCGTATCCAGCATGATTTTCAGATCGGAAACAATTTTCTGCGTGTTTTCAATGGTGTTCAGATAGAGTTCCTTGTCCGCCAGAAGCTTCCTTTTACGCTCGGACAATGCCGGCATCTCCTTGATCCGGGTGATTTCATGGGACTTGTTGCGTATGGCCGCGATAATATTATCCGTCCGCCTCAGAAAATCGTCGAACTTGCTCATCTGAAGGGCTTTTGTCAGTTTCCACACGTCAATATCCGTGTATATCCAGTCATCAATTCCGTAGGCCAGCAAACATGCGGTTCTCCCGTTTGCGGACAGACGGATCCCCGCGCCCGCTCTTGCTTTTTCGACCAGAATCGTGTCAAATGTCCCTTTGACATTCTGCAAGTAGAATTTCAGCTCGCACGGAGTGGAAAGCAGGTTAATGATATAATTCGCGTCCTCGGTCTGAATCTTCCGAAACGCGCTGATCTGACGAATTTCCCGATACAGCGGTTCTCTGGAAACAAACGCGGCCGGGATCTCCTCATCTTTTTGTTGCAGATATTCAAGGATAAACACCGCAAGCTCAAACCATACCCCGTCCGAATGATGCCTTCTGTTTTCGGGGCCGATCTGAGTTGTCGAGGAGCCGGATTCCCGTTTTGAATCGTAGGTATCGGTCAGCCGTATGGTTGAAGATAGTAAATTTGCCCAGTTCATAACAGATTTTCCGGCATCTTTCATTTGTCAGTTTGCACTTTGCCGCAGAACGATTTCGCAAATCGTTCCGAATGACCTGCAAAGTCGCTCTGCAAGTCGGAAAAAGTGTGAGCTGCTTTTCAGCTTTTATGAAAGATGCCGATTTTCTTTTTTATTTATTAAGACTTCCGAAGTTTTTAAAATTTCAGTCCGTTCTGCGATAAAATTCATTGACAAGTTCGCTCAACAATAATAATCATATATTCAGATTTTTCAATACTTCAAAAAATCAATAGTTTGGACAGTTTGTGAAAAGCCCCTTCAGACCGTTGTTTCCGGAACGGGGCAGCGCGGATTTCCTGAAACCGGAATGCCCGTTTTACAGGGCGTGTCAGCAGTCCCTTCCCGACATCATAAAAAATTGTCCGAAGTATTGAAAAATGATGGGCAGAAATAAAAAGATTGCTGATACTTGACAAGGAAGTGAAAAATGAGCAAACCGTCTGAGAGCAAAAAACATAATGTCAAAACAGAAGAGCGCATTGCCGCGGCACTGGAACGAATTGCCACATCCCTGGAACATCTTGTCATATTAACGGAAGACTCCGGCCCGAAATCGAAAACAATAGAAGAACTCTTGCCACTGGTGAAGGCTGAACTGGATATGAATATCCAGGAAAAAAATGAGGAAAAAAGAAAGCATTCCAGAAAACCCTGTTCAATAATTGTTGATTACGCGACCCAGGACCGCTCCTTCCGGGATTATATTCGGGATATAAGCAAAGGTGGCGTGTTTATCGAAACAACAAATTTTTTTTCGGCCGGACAGGAATTTATTATGACCTTTTCGATCCCTAATCAGGAGAAACCCTTCAGGTTTGTTGGTGAAGTTGTCAGAATTAACGAGCGGGGCGTGGGTGTGAAATTCAAAAAGAAGGTCATGGAAGAATAGTCGTACAGACCTGAAAAAAAAAAATCCGGAGTGCAAAAATGAAATTTTTGCACACTGCGGATGCGAAATGTTGCGGTCTTTCAATCCTCAATCTACCCAGCCCATCCACTCATCCTCGTTGTCTTCCGGCACATCCTGCGGATTTTTTTTCCCGAATATCAGATCATCCAATCCTTTATCCCCCAAATTCAGTATAAGGTCATCTATGCTCTTGTCCACCTCTGTTTCAACTTCTTTCAGATCGGCGGCATTCTCATCTTCTGTCTTTGAATCTTTTTTTTCATCAAAAAAATCATCCGACTCCCGATCTTTTAATTTACCTGCTGATGTCGTAGTTTTCTTTTTTTCATATTCAGCAAGATTTTTGGCAAGGTCGTCTAACAGGTCGCCCCGAAATGTCAGACGATCTGTTGATGAGGATGTGGCCCATCGGGGATCCGATTTTTCCTTTCTCTCTTTTTCATCAGGCTGTTTATCCGATGCCTCATCCTGCTCCGTCAGCAACTCTTCAATTTCATCAATTTCATCAATTTCATCATCCTGGTCCGCCAGTTTCCCTTCAATTTCATCAAGACACAGTTCCCCGATTTCATCTGATTCTGATATTCCCTTATCTTCTTCCAAATACAGGTCCAGTTCCTCATCTTCCAGCATATGTCTGGAGGCCTCTTCGTGTAAGAGAAGAAGTATTATTTTAATCAGATTTGAGGCGTCGCTGACTGGATAATGCTGATTTTCTTCTTTGGCATTCAGTTTTTTCAGCGCTTCCATCTCTTCTGATGCAATTTCCCGGGCAGCCTGAACAATCCTGTCTCTCAGCATCTCAAAATTTTCATAAGTCAGCCTGTAAGCAAATATTTTTATCACTGCCGCATTGATGGATTTATGTCTGTTCAGCTTAAGTTCTCTTTCCTCGTGAAAGTCCGAATGGTTTACATTTTTAAAGAGTCGGTAAGTCAGTTCTTCAAACCACTTCATTTTTTTCAGATCATATATGTCAGGCATTTTTTGTATCCTTATTTTATTTTCTTCAGATTTTCGGACACACTTTTCATTTTTTATTTCATAAGCAGAGGAATAAATCAATGGGGTAGAAACTGTATTTCGGAGGGTGACACCCCATACGCATCAAGCTAAGACTGCAAACTCCTGTCTTTTCGGGATCCCGAACGGCAGCCGCGGATCGGAAAGCCGCGCAGAACAGGGGGATCGGAAATCGTGCAAGTCCTTAGCTTGATGCGTATGGTGACACCCTCCTTTCTGCAAATAATTTGTTAATACTTGTTGATAAAAGATGATTTTTGCTAACAGAGACCGTACTGTATCCATCACTCCGATGTGTCCGAACCAGTTTTTTATGGCTCCGGCTGAACGGTCTGCCGCCGTCCGGCGGTGTCAGTTTGAATCTCCGGAGTGACATAAATGTCAGGTTTTTCTGAAGGGATAAGCAATTTTTCTGATTATAACAGCCTTGAACTTAAACTTGAACTTGACTCAGACGTGATCATAAATGAATGTTCACGTCGGGATTCATGTTCACGTTCACGTTCGGGTTCACGTTCACGTTCACGTTCAAGTTTACGGGCACGTTCACAGGGTTCCCCTAAATCCGTTATAATCAGCAATTTTTTGTATCCATCAGGATTGCCTGCCGGCCGCTGATTTTTCACTTCATCAAAAAAGATCATCCAAAGCGTTAAAAACGTCCTTTTTTTTTGCTTTCGGATTTTCTGACAGGTAATTCGCTATACTGTTTGCCACATAAGCTGTGGAAATGGAGGTTCCGGCATAATTCCCGGGGTCTCCTTTGTATCCCACAGGCAGGGAGGCGAATCCGGGAGCGGAGACACTCACAAAGTTTCCGTAATTGGATTTCTTCCAAGGCTTGCCGTCAGGTGCCAGCGCGCCGACTCCGATAACGGATTTATAGGCTGCCGGCCAGACTTGTTTTCCTGTGGGCTCATTTCCCGCGGCCGCGACCATGACAAGCCCTTTTGAATCTGCATAATCAAAGGCCTTTTCCATAAAATCGCTTCTGGTTTCCGAACTCCAGCTCAGACTCATCACCCTCGCTCCGTTTTCCAATGCAAAATCAATACTTCGCATGATATTGAAACTGGATGTCAGACCATTGTCATCAAAGGCTCTGATGGGAATAATCGGATTGCGGGCCTCTGGGGCCTCTGTTTCGGAAGAAACGCCGTAAGGTCTGACAACGCCGGCCGCGATGAGAGCCATCTGTGTGCCGTGCCCCAGGGCGTCTGAAATGGGTTCATCCGGGTTCATGGCGTCTAATGAAGCCAGGATGAAATCATCCAGACCCGAATCCGGTGCCAGCCCGGTATCAAGCACGGCTATGGGTACTTTGCCGCCCGGCAAAGGGATAGGCGGGGTCCCGGACGCGGACGGTTCAGAACTTCTGTAAGGAAAGGAGATGGGATAGGCGTAGTTCGGCTCCGATTTTGCGATTCCGGGATGTTTTGTGAGCAGAGCCGCGAGCGCGGGAATATCGGTGTTCTCACCAACGCGGATCCTGTAAATCCCCACAAGCGGGTTCCGCTCCAAAACCGTCCCGCCGACCTGCTTCAGGAGTTTTTTAAACTCTGAAAAACGTATGCCGGGCCTCAGCCTCAGAAGAATCTCGTTCCTGACGAACAATGATCCGTCTTTGGGATTCCTCGCGACAGAAAGGGCGGATCGTCTGCCGAACGGCTTCATGTTTTCTTTTTTGCCCGGTTTGAATATCTGAATCTCAGCCAGTCTGAATATGCGACCGGGCGGCGGCGCTTCCACAGTTTTCCAGATCAGCACATGGTCAAAGGATTTGAAGATTGAAGCCAGCCCTTTTTGCGTGTCCCGGTCTTCAAAAGAGGCCGAAATTTCCGGATTCAGATCAGGATCAACCCGGATGCTGATGCCCAGATCAGCCATGCGCTGTAAAATCGTTTGCAGGGGAACCCGGTCCGCGTGAAGCGAAAATCTGTCTTCGGTGATCCATTTTTTAATCTCCCATAATTTTTTTATTTGGCTTCCATGGTAACGATAAAATAAATTATATCAACAACAGATAAGGATGTAAAGAAAAAAATAACTCCGGAGTGCAAAGCTTGCTTTGCCCA
>JAUCGI010000087.1:10068-20342 GCA_030378035.1 Desulfobacterales bacterium HSG2 | reverse complement strand
GTTACCTCCCTTTTAAAATTGTCAGAGTTCGGCTGAGGCCCTCAGAGCCTCCCGAACAGAAAAACGAAAAATAGCATATAAAACTATGGAAATCAAGAAAAAAGAGAAATTCAGCAGATACTAATTAAGATAAATTTTAACCACTGCATATTGTATATGGATAAAATGTGGATGTGGTAAAAAATAATCTACCACAACATATAGTAGTCTAAACTAAACCACTAAAGAGTTATTTTTACAAAACTCTACAAGAAAATTATTTTTTATCATGTTGATTTGTTTATTAAAAAAGAGTTTATGCGTAGGCTCTAAAGAAGTTAACCTGCTATGTTGCCGGCCTCTGACATGATCTGATATAAAGCGTTCAGGGATAATTTAAGGACACCGAGTAAATATGTCTTCTTTCAGTTGGTTACATTTGACAGATTTACACCGGGGAATGAAAAATCAGCGTTGGGCATGGCCCGGTGTGCGTGAAATATTCTTTGCTGATCTTGAGCGTCTTCATGAAAAATCCGGCCCCTGGGATCTGGTTTTATTTACGGGTGATCTCACTCAACGGGGGGCCACCGATGAATTCAAAGAGGTTGATGAAATCCTCGATCAACTCTGGCAGCATTTTCGTGGACTTGGATCTGATCCCAAATTACTTGCGGTGCCGGGAAATCATGATTTGGCAAGGCCTACCAATATGAACGATCCTTCAGTACTACTTCTCAGCCAATGGGAACAACAAAAAGGAGTTCAGGATGCTTTTTGGGAGGATTTGAAATCACCTTATCGGAAAGTTATACATCAGGCTTTTGATAATTATACTGCTTGGTGGGGGAATCAACCTTATAGAGCAGAAAATATAAATCCCGGTATTCTGCCGGGTGATTTCTCGGTTACAATTGAGAAAGATGGGGCAAGATTAGGTATTATCGGTTTAAATTCCGCATTTCTACAGTTTACCGGTGATAATTATCTGGGGAAACTTGCCCTTCATACGATACAGTTTCATGACACGTCAGGAGGTGACGGCCCCGGATGGGCAAAGAATCACAATGCCTGTCTTTTGATGACACATCATCCGCCGGCATGGTTAAATCCTGAGTCGCTTCAGCAACTGAATGGTGAGATAACCTCTCATGCAAGATTTGCCGTTCACCTCTGCGGGCATATGCATGAAACTGTTTTCTTTGACATTTCTGAAGCAGGGACGGAGTCCAGAAGAATATTTCAGGGAAGATCACTGTTTAGCCTTGAATATTACGGTCTCAAGCAAGAACGATTGCACGGTTATTCGGTCGGAAAAATCGAACTTGATGACACTCAGGGTAAACTGATGTTCTGGCCTCGGAAGGCCCGCTTGCAGGGTGGACAGAGAAAGATCGTCCCTGATTATTCCATAAATTTGACTGATGATCTATGCACCGAACCGGTAATTTTCAAACAAGTATCAGGCAATAGATCACAACCGGTTGAAATAGTGGAACCTTATAGAAATAGTGATATTAGAATGCGCTATGCTCATACTCCTATAAAACCTGCTCATTTCGCCGGTCGCATTACAGAAGTGAGCCAGTTAAGTCAAGCTTTGTCAAATAAAACTCCATGTATAATTGTAATTCTTGGAATGGCTGGTCAAGGAAAGACTACTCTTGCATATAAGGTATTACAAGAGATGAAATACTATGATTTTACAAGTGGTTTTTGGTGTACTGCTTACAGAGGTGGCTATACATTTGATATGTTTCTCGATTCAACTCTTTCATATTTCTTACAAGAAGAGTACGATGCTCGAATGTTCCAAACCATAACTATGAGGATTAATAAATTAATCAGCATTCTTCAAGAGAAACCGTTACTTTTAGTTATTGATGGGTTTGAGCGTTGGCTCAGGGGCTGGAATGAAAGCTTCTGCATCCAAAGAAATCCAGACACTTTCGCGGAAGGGCAGGCTATTATGAAGGACTGGACGATTTTTTACAAGGTATTAGCGGTCTGTATAATGGTAGCCATTTACTTATAACTTCCAGAGCGCTTCCAGCAGCTTTGGATTTGGTTGACTACGTCCAAATACCAATCATTGACGAAGAAAATGCAGACATTGGTCTGGGAGGTTTGGATGAAGATGCTGTAGCAGAGCTTTTTCAAAAAATAGGTGTAAAGGCAACGGTAGCTCAGTTAAAATCTGTGGCTCATAAATACGCTTGTCATCCATTGGCTTTAAATATTTTCGGCCAAATGATTAAAAAGAAATATGATGGTTACCTTATCAAGCCGATAAAAGTCACTGCATTAGACCAGAGGAGGGAACTATTTAAACTTCTTGATGAAGCCCGACATTCACTTCCTGGTCGAGAAAAAGCAGAATATTTTTTGAAAGTTGTATCTCATTGTATTGAGGATCCTTCACTCGATATTATTGCAACCGGGATTACAGGTCAGACTAAATATGATGACAACAACATGGATTCATTACTTGAATTAGTTCTAACACTTTCTGATTGGTTTCTTTTATATTGGGATGGGGGAAAAAAAATTGTAATACTTCATCCTCTTTTAAAAAGCTATTTTGCCTCTCTTACAACATTTAAGGAATCAATTCTTATTCACCAAAGATTACTTAACTACTACTGCAATAAACCAATACTAAAGAATGCTTCAACTCTTGATGAGATGAATTCCTTATTATTGGCAATTAGACATGCTATTTATGCAAAAGATTTGAATAAAGCTGCAAATTTGATGTTTTCCACATTATATACAGAAACTTCAGTTTTTGACTGGTTTGGTGTTTGGGGTCATCAACTTACCGGGATTGAACTTCTAAAAGAATTTACAGAAATAGCAGGCAACGATTCGCGTGGGAACATTTTACTTGCACTGGCTGAACTTTATCGCCAATTAAATCGTCCTCAATTAGCGATTGAACAAATAGAACAGGCAATTGCTATTTTTGAAAGCGCAGAAAATGGCAATCCCCAAGAAGTTCTTGCAAGTCTTGCCAGAGCATACGCAAGTCGCGGTGTCATTTATACAGAAACAGATCGAGCAAGCTTATCCATTAATGAATTTGACCGAGCAATTTCTCTATTTGATCGAATAAAAGATATTTTTGTAAACAAAACTTTCGATCTGGCTGATGCTTTTACTAATAGAGGCAATGCTTTAAGAGACCTCGGGAGACTAAAAGAAGCTGTAGAGGATTACAATCGTTCCTACGACATGTGGCAACAATTTGTTGATGAATTTCCTAAAGTAGTTAAATTAAACATGGCTTTAATCGAAATCAATCGCGGTCTGGCTTATATAGAGATGGGGTTTGCAGAGAAAGCAATCAATGATTTTGAAAATGCAATTTTAATTTATCGTGGTTATCAGAGTAGCAGAAATGATGATTTAAACTGGCGGTTAGCATATGCTCAGACAATGTTAGCCCGAGCTTTTTTGGAGATAAAGCAAACCGACAAAGCTTTTGATTTTATTAAACAAGCTCTCGATACACTTCAATTTCTTACATATTATGGTCGTAAAGATATTGAACAATATTTTGCCTTAGCACTTATGTACTATGCTAAGATATTTATAGCTAATAATAAATTTAATGAAAGCCTTTCTTATTGTGAACGCTCTGTATCTATTTTTGAAAAACTTGTTAGAAAATCCGGAACCCATTTTGATGGTTTACTCGCTCATGCAAGATGTGTAAGAGCACAAATAAGGTATCAAATTGGTGACATGCAAGGCTCAAAAGAAGATCGTTCACAAGCTTTTACAGCTATGAGACAAATAATTCGCAATAGGGGCTTCGAAAGCGATATTCGCAATGTTTTTATCGATAATGCATTGCTAACAGTGGAGTATTTAATACATAATAACAAAGATGAAAGTATGCTACTTCTTTCTGAAATACTGGATATATGCGAAAAAGGATTAGTCAATGATGTTAATATAGAATTCTCTACGTCATTAAAAAATAAAGTTATTAACATCATACCACATATTGAAAGTATAGCTGGGATGCACCAAATAGAAGTTTCTCTATCAAGGAGGATACAAGCCTTAATTAACAATACAAATATATAATTATCTATTATTCGGCAAATAAAATAAGATAACATTTTGATAATTATCCATTTTTTGTAATAACATTGTTTAAACTAAGGAATTTATATAAATTATCTGAGTACAGGACAAAAAGTGGATTCCAGGTCGGAAATGTCGGGAATCCTGCCGATTCCCGGCATTTCCGCCCGGAATGACAGTGTGCCGGTTTTCAGGCATCCGAAGTTTTTTTGTCCTGTACACAGATAAATTATTTCAACAAGTTATACTTTGATTAACCGAATAATGGGATAATTATTTTGATTTAACAATTTAATAGTTCAAGGAGGAATTATTATTTATGAGTGCAATGTCTCATAATAGTGGGTCATATACAAGGGGAGGTTGTCATGGTGCTACTTATAGTAGTGTTGTAACTATTAAATTAACTTTATCAGAAGCAATGAGAAAAGTTATAAGCAATGAGATGTCTCCAAAAGAATTATTTAACCAATTGCCTATAGAAATACAAGAGGAAATCAACAAGCAATGCACATCTCACTATGATAGGGAATTTAATGATTTGGCAATTAGCCAACAAAAAGACGAAATAGGAGCTTTACTTTCAGTAATTGAAAATCCACATAACACGACTGCAACGCATACAATTAAATTGACATTTCCACAAGCAATAAAAAAAGTTATAAACGATGAGATGTCAGCAAAAGAACTCTTTTTACAATTTCCCAAAGAACTCCAAGCAACAATTAATAAAGAATGTAAAGTTTCTTATGGTAAGAAATTCAACAAATTAACAATTAATCAACAGAAAAAAGAATTGAGAGAACTACTTGATGAAACTGAAAACATTAAACAGAAATCAATAACTAGTTTAACTTTTAAGGAAGCTATTAAGCTTGCTTCACAAGGAGAAATAAGACCACGCAACATATTTATAAAATTAGATTCTAAATTAAAAAAACGAGTCAATTATATATCACAGTTGCAGTTTAAGAAGGATTTCATTTACTTAACGAATGAGCAACAAAGGACAGTTTTTGCAAAACTATTTAATGATATTACGTCATATGAAAAAGCGCAGCGGGAGATTAATATATTACATAAAAATATAAAAGAATTTGAGAACGGTATAATTGAAGCATCAGCACTATTTAATCGCTTTACATTTGAAACTAGAAAGCTAATTGATACATATTGCAGTGAGGTTTTTGGTAAAAATTTCATAAAGCTACCTTTAAATAGACAGAAAGCTGTACTACTTAAGCTATTAAACTTTAATAGTGAGCAAGGTATTGGTAAAAGTATATTGAAATTAATAATTTACATGGCTGTATTCTGTGTTTTTTTATTCGGCATTTCCAAATGTGGCACTGATAACATATTGTTTTTGCTTTACTAAAACAAATTTGTTCATATTTTTTTGTCTTATGTCAGGGGAGTCCAATATTTCTGCTGGCGAAACATCTTCCTCACTGAGATCTGCAACTTCCTGAAAACGTCGTAATTCGAGGTCGTACCTGGAAAACCCGCTGAATTTAAAAGGAAACCGTTCCGAAAAAACCCGTTTTCAGCCCCTAAACCGCATATAAAACTAGTACCACTTTGACACTCCGGAGCGACGGCCGAAGTGCAACCTTGTCGCTCCGGAGTTTGAAAATCATAAAATTGAGCCCTGATTTCAAAAGCGGCCCAGGACTTCCTCTGCCGCCTTTATCGTAGCGTCAACATGCTCTGCTGTATGCGCCGAGGAGACAAAAAGCGCCTCAAACTGAGACGGAGCAAGGTAGATCCCTTTCTCAATCATGCCTTTGTAATACGCGGAAAACATCTTCAGATCCGAGGTCTTTGCGTCATCAAAATTCCTCACATCTTTCTCTGTGAAGAAGAGTCCCATCATCGACCCGACCCGGTTAAATGCGGCTTTGACGCCCGCCTTCTCAGCAGCCTGTCTGAGTCCGTCTGACAGGCGGGCGGATGTCTCTTCCAACTGCTCATAAAATCCGGGCGATTTCAACTGTTCAAGCGTCGCTATTCCCGCGGCCATGGCCGCGGGATTGCCGGACAGCGTTCCTGCCTGATACACCGGCCCCCGGGGCGCGATGTGTTCCATGATTTCACGTCTGCCGCCGTAAGCCCCCACCGGCATCCCGCCCCCGATGATCTTTCCCAGGCAGGTAATATCCGGTGAAATGCCGTACAGGGACTGCGCTCCGGCGTAAGCCACCCTGAAACCGGTCATCACCTCGTCAAATATCAGCAGACTGCCGCTTTTCTCCGTCGATTCTCTCAATGCTTCCAGAAAGCCGTCCGCGGGCGGAACCAGGCCCATGTTTCCGGCAACCGGTTCGACAATGATGCAGGCGATCTTATCTCCCTGTTCCGCCATGATCTTTCTGATGCAATCGACATCATTATAAGGAACGGAGAGCGTCTGCTCAACAAAGGATTTCGGCACACCGGGGCTTCCGGGGATACCCAGAGTGGCAACGCCGGATCCCGCCTCCACAAGCAGCGTGTCCGCATGGCCATGGTAGCATCCGTCAAATTTGATAATCGTGTCCCGTCCGGTAAAACCTCTGGCGAGCCGTATCGCACTCATTGTGGCTTCCGTGCCGGAGTTTACCATGCGGACCACTTCTATGGACGGAATCGCCTCGATAACCATTTCAGCGAGCCTGATTTCAAGATCGGTGGGAGCGCCGAAGCTGGTTCCCCGTTTCAGCACATCGGAAATCGCTTCAATGACTGCCGGATGTCTGTGTCCGAGGATCATGGGTCCCCATGATCCCACATAATCGATAAAACTGTTCTCATCCGCGTCGCAGAGCATGCAGCCGTCCGCATGATGAATGAACAGAGGGTGATCCGCTTCGACTGACTTACATGCGCGCACAGGGCTGTTGACCCCGCCAGGTATGACGTTCAGAGCCTGCTCAAAGAGCCTGCGGGAATTCTCACAATTCATTTATTCTCCTTTCTTAATGGGTTAAGTTTTAAGTGTTAAAGTTTTAAGTGTTAAGGGTTAAGGCCTTCCGGATTTAACCCCGGAAGTGTGAACTGGCAAATGAAGGATGCCCATTTATTTAGGTTCAATCGTCAATCGCATTGATTTCTTCAACTGAAAGGCCGGTCAAGTCAGCGATTTCGTCGGTGTCGTAGCCTTTGGTCTTCATTTTGCGGGCAGTTTCTATGGCTTTCTGTTTTTCGCCTTCGGCAAATTTTTCATCCTGCAACAGTTCCTGCCCGTGCTCATCGAACATTCTGGCCCGTTCTTCCGGTGAGACGGAATCCTTTTCAATGTGATCGAAGAGCTTCTGGATTTCCGGCAGATGATAGTCTGTCTCCTCCACCTCCCCGTCCAGCGTGTCCCGGATCGCCAGCAGCCATTCCCGGTACTGTTCCGGGGTGTCGTCGCTGACATATTTCGGACACAGATACAGCACTTTGTGCGGTGTCTCCCGCAATGCGTTTCCCTGCATATCTCTGGGAGCAAAATCAGTGACAGACACGTCCCGCTTATGCCTGTCGCCCGATGTCAGCACCACGATGGTGAACACCTTCATCGGAGGGCGGTAATCCTCGGCATTGGCGACCTGTTCCACCAGGGCGGCAATATGACGGTGCATAAACCGGTCATAATGGTAAGCGTGATGTTCATGCAGGATAATGACGATGACCCGGTTTCTGACATCCTGCGCGAACAGGTCAGAACGGGACTGCACCCGTCCGATGGGCGGAGCAAACTCTTTCTCGATTTCGACGTGGTCAATTTCGATGGTGACTCCGATCATATCCCGCACAAACGCGGTGAAGATTTCCGGGTCACAGAACGCTTTTTTGAATATCACTCCGTATCGGAGCGGGGCAACTTGTTTCATGGTAAGCTCCTTATGATTTATGATTACGTCACGGACTTTCCGACGGATAATATTTTTTTAATGTTCGAGCATTCATAAAAAAGGCAGTGAGGGCAGATATTTTTGCAGTAATCCCGGTCAATCTGTTCAAAAATGAGATAAACAGCTTTTGCCTTATTCTCAAAAACAGGTCCCGAGTCAGGCTCATCCAAAAAACCCGACTTTTTCAGCACCTCTTTTACCGGGAGATGAACATCTGTGAATGCAAGCCGTATCCCCCGTTCTTTCAATTCATCGCGCAGGACCCGCAGTTCATCGGTTGCGGTGATATCAATAAATCCGATGGCCTGAAAATCGAGCAGCAGGAATTTCAGCGGGGTTTCCTGTTTGTCAATATATTCAAACATATGCTCTATCGTATATTCCGCATTGGCAAAAAAGATGATGTTGTCGGAGCGCAGATGCAATATCTGAGGGCATCCGGGTACATTGTGCAGGTCCGCATTGACAAACATGTTAAACTTGGGGTCCTTCGTCATTCGCACAATACGGGGATGCATGGTTCTCCACAGAAAGAATATCAGGGAAATAATGACGCCGATCAGCAGGGCATAGTCTGGTTTGGTCAGAACAGCCAGAACAAAGACACTTATCGCGACAATTCCGTCATCACGGTTCATCTTCCACAGCGCAAACACTTCTTTGGGATGAAACAACTTTAGAACCGCGTTTATCACGAGCGCGGCCAGCGCTGCTTTGGGAATATAAGCGAACAAAGGGGTGAAAAAAAGCAGGGACAGGGCCACGATCATGCTTGAAATCACGCTGGAAACACCTGTTTTCCCGCCTGCCGAGTAATTCACCGCGGACCGGGAAAATGAACCGCTTACCGGATAGGATTGAAAAAACGAGCCAACAAGATTGGCAAGTCCCTGCCCCACAAACTCCTGGTTCACATCTGTTTTCTGACCGGTCTCGGATGAGATGGCTTTGCTTACCGAATAAGTTTCGGCAAAACTTACCAGGGCCATGACCATCGCGGAACCTGAGAGAGAGCTTATCGTTCCAAAATCAAAAGCGGGTATGTGGAGACCGGGAAGTCCTCCGGGAATCTTGCCGACAACCGCGACGTCGTTGAGATAAGGCCGGAACATGATAATCGCGCCGCTGGTCAGAATCAGAGCAACAAGCCCTGATGGGAAGTGGGGCCGGTATCTTTTCAATCCATCGATAATAATGTATGCCGCTATGCCTGTTCCCAGTGTGGGAAGATGCAGTTCCGGCAATTTTGTCAGAATCTCCCAGGCCATGGAAAAGAGGTATTCATGGCGTGACAGGGTCAGTCCCATAAAATGGGGAATCTGGGTTGAAATGATAATAATGGCCGCGCCGGCTGTAAATCCCCTGACTGCCGAATGTGAAATAAAAGCCATGGCCTCGCCGAGCCGGAACAGACCGATTCCCATATACAGGACGCCGACCATGAATGCGAGCAGGAAAGCAAGTTCTGTGAATTCCGGGCTTCCGGGTGCCGCCAGAGGTGAGAGCGTGGTGAAAACCAGCAGGCTCATGATAGCGATGGGACCGGTAGCCAACTGGCGAAGACTCCCCCATAGAGCCCCGACAAACGGGGTGACCGCCGCAGCGTAGAGTCCGTAAACCGGCGGAACACCGGCCAGCATTGCATAAGCCATTGCCTGGGGGATAAGCACCACAGCGACCGTCAGGCCAGCGAGCGCGTCACTTTGGAATGTGGATAGCGAAAATTCTTCAAACCAGGTCAAAAAGGGAAATAGTTTCCGGGCCGGGAATTTTTTATCAGTATTTGGATGCATAAGATATTGACTCCTTTAATTTTCTAAAACATGGTCAAGAATCTCTTCTGATTATAACGTCTTTTAGGGATGTGAACGTGAATGTAAAGCGGTGTCAGTCAGTCAAAACCGAAATATTCATCATATAAATGCTGATAGAGGGATTCCTGCCTGAATTTCTTTAATTCGGCAGAAAATTTGTCAGCGAGCGATTTGGATATATTCTTTTTGTTGAAAATAATGTAGCACAATTTTTCAAATTGTGCATCAGTCCCTGTACAATTCAGATTCCATTTCCTTCAGAATATCCCTCAGCTTCCTCAGGCTCATCCGGGAAAGCTCATCTTTGGGTATCCGAGGGCGTCTGAGGATGCGCCGGGCCATACGGATCTCACCGATCAGTTCGCCTTTCCGCATTCCCTCCTTCTTTCCCTCCTTTTTTCCAAGCGTTTTTCCGATCTGGATAAGTTCCCGGCCCACAAGAGTTTCCTCAATGGGTGTAAGCTCGATCATTTTTTCGCCCTCCTCGGTAAATCAGGGATTTGCCGCT
>JAUCGI010000087.1:0-9972 GCA_030378035.1 Desulfobacterales bacterium HSG2 | reverse complement strand
TCGATCATTTTTTCGCCCTCCTCGGTAAATCAGGGATTTGCCGCTGTCATAATGTAGCACAATTTTTCAAATTGTGCATCAGTCCCTGTACAATTCGGATTCCATTTCCCTCAGAATATCCCTCAGCTTCCTCAGGCTCATTCGGTTTCAATGTAGCACAATTTTTCAAATTGTGCATCAGTCCCTGTACAATTCGGATTCCATTTCCTTCAGAATATCCCTCAGCTTCCTCAGGCTCATCCGGGAAAGCTCATCTTTGGGTATCTGAGGGCGTCTGAGGATGCGCCGGGCCATACGGATCTCACCGATCAGTTCGCCTTTCCGCATTCCCTCCTTCTTTCCCTCCTTCTTTCCCTCCTTCTTTCCCTCCTTCTTTCCCTCTTTTTTTCCAAGCGTTTTTCCGATCTGGATAAGTTCCCGGCCCACAAGAGTTTCTTCAATGGGTGTAAGTTCGATCATTTTTTCGACCTCCTTTCTGGTGAGTGTGGAAAACCGTTGCAAAATAGCATAAATAAGCAGGTCTTCCAATTCCTTTATTTGGTTTTCAGGGAGATCCAGGGAGCGGATTTCCTCTTTCCAGTCCGTTACCGCTTCGGGCAGCTCCTTTTTGCGGGGAAGCACGAGCGGCATGAGCACGGTCAGCACACCGGCCATCAAAAACCTCCGCAATCCTCGCCTCCATGATCCATGGCAGCGTTTTCCCGGATTCCATGCCAATCATTTTTTTCCCTCCTTAATTATCATCTCTATCTGGTCGTAAATATCTTTTATATTTTGATCCTTATATGACTCCGGCAAACAGCTCTCTATCCGTCTGACTTCCAGTATCCGCTTCACCTTTCTGATGGCCGCCAGCACTTTGTTCAAATGTTCGGTATTCTGAACCCCCAGCGTAAAAAAGGTGTCAACCATATTATTTTTCCGAAGCTGGGAATTTACATTAAGGATAGTGGCCCCACTTTTACTGATATTGACCGCAAGATCGGCCAGTAATCCCACTCCGTCATGGGAGATCACTCGGATATTCACTATAGACGATTCATACCATTTCAAAGCCTTCTTATAGCTTGCCAGGGCATTGCTCGTTTTTCTCTGGGCTTGAAATACCTTCCCCATCCGGTAATAAACTTTTCCCATTTCATAACAATCTCCGGTGTTTTCATGCTGTTCCAAAGCTTTCTGGTAATTTGGCAGCGCATCGTTCCATCTTCCCAGATCCTCGAAAATCAACCCGATCTGATAATAAACCATACCTCTGCGACCATACCCTTTTTTCTCCCGAAGATTCAGGGATAAACGATAGCTTTCCAAAGCGGCCTTGTATTCTCCCTTGTCCGAATAAATCCGGCCCATACGAAAGAAAATCTCTGCCTTTTCATAATCGGCCCCTTTTATATAATCCGTCAGTGCAAGTGCCGTTTTAAAACATGCTATCGCGTTTTCATAATCATCCGATTCCAGATATTCCTGCCCCAGAAGCTTCTGAAGCGTCATCTTTTCTCTGACAATCCTTTCATTTGAGAAATCATCGGGTCTCAGTTTTTCATATTTTGCCTGCAACTCCGGGATACGCTCCGATCTCGCAGGGCTGCGTTTTTTGGAAAGGGAAGGGGATTTGGCAGGTTCCGTGACACCTGTAGCATCTGTATCCCCCCCTTTAAATTCAAAACGATAGGTAATCCAATCCCAAAGGTCTTTGGCATCCTCTCTCAGCTTTCTGACAATGTACGCATCGGCCCACAGAATAAGAATAAAAGGAAACTCCCGAAAAAGGATTTCGCGTTCAAAATTCAGTTCGGAAATCATCTCACTCTCTTCAAGCGTTCCAGTTTTAATAGTAAAAAGGCTGTTTTCCAAGCCGAAAAGATTGACAATATACGTTGCCGGCTCAGAGTCCAGAACAGATTCGGGAAGATTTTCTTTAAATGCACGGCTCAGAGAGACCACGCGCCGAGTTGTCAGGTCCAGATCGTAAAACCGGTATTGGGAAAGGGTTCTCATCAGCTTCTCACACACACGGTTTTTTATCTCATCCCCATCATACTCAATCACCGCGACCGTGGATTTATCCCGATTTTCCAGAACGAACAGAAGCTGGTCCCACTGCTCCCGGTTCTCTTTCTCGGAAAAAATATCATTCACCTCTTCACTCATTCGGCAAATCCATCCCTTCTATCAGGGGGTTAATCCTTCTTTCCCCGT
The DNA here is from genome assembly GCA_030378035.1 of Desulfobacterales bacterium HSG2. Taxonomy (GTDB): domain Bacteria; phylum Desulfobacterota; class Desulfobacteria; order Desulfobacterales; family 4be13; genus JAUCGI01. Next base: position 7,770 of record JAUCGI010000087.1, on the reverse strand, counting down.
TGTATTTTAGAACCACCAGAGAAAACAAAAGGTCCAGAACCTTGGAATCAGCCGTGTCATACTTTCTCTTTTTGAGAATTTTAAGATGTTCCGAATCCAGATGATCAACCATTGCCCTGCTCAGGTCACGCACACTTTTCTCAGCGGCTTCCCGGGTGATCTTTTTCCCCAGGCTCACGATCAGTGCCCGGTTCACGATTCGGATCAGTTGCCTGATGCATCCCCCTGATTTCTCAACACAGAACCTGAGCGCGTCCTCTTCCAGAAAAGTACCCGCGTCAATCCGTTTGGTAATGATTTGCGCCAGCAGAGGAATACTTTCCTCTCTGACAAGCACCATCGGAAGGGTATAAGTCTGGAAAAATTCCGATGAAGGGGTTCCTTTGATGTCAAAGTAGGAATTGATGGGAACAGAGAATATCATGTTCACCTCTGTGGCCCTGATAAGATATGAATCTCTGACAAAAAGCTCCATATAGATATCATAAGGAATTTTTTCCGTTCCGTCCAGAATAAAGAGGATATCCCCGGCCCGGTTTTCCCGCTTCAGAGCCGCACGCAGGTCAGACAGAACCGCGTTGAATTTCTCTGCCATGCGCACGGGATTTTTCCTGATCTGCTGACGGATGATCCTCGAAGTCTGTGAGTCAGAAGAAAAAACCGCTTTAAGCGCGCTTTTAAGCTTGAGAAAGATGAAGAAAGAAGCCCCGGCTGAAACTTCCGAACCCACATCAATCCTGAAGTTCTCCTTCAGCTCCTTTTGGATCGTCTCTTCTGACAACCATTCCTTTAATATGTCATCCAGATACCCTGAACGGAAGTCAATTCCATGTTCATGAATAATCTCTGTCAGCTTGGTGATCAGGATGACGAACATATCTTCGGATTGAAACCCCCCGACTTCAAACTCTTTCTCAATTTCAATGAGAACAGAAAAATAGCGGTCAGGATGATCAATATACTGCTGAAACCTTTTCAGTTCAACGCTTTTACCCGAACCCCTGTGCCCTGAAAAAATGATTTTGGTGAAACTGGGGGTTGTTTTTTTCAACCGGTCCTCATCAATGTTCAGGTTGAACTTGATCTGGTCCAGATAATCTTTACCCCGGACCGGATCCATATCCACATAAACATTCTGATTCATCGGGTCAATCTCAAAATCAAGTTCTGTCACTGCACGGGCTTCAAATTTGTCGGTGACAGGGAAATTGTATGCCATATTTTTCTCCTTTTCAGTATCTGCTTCATTTCATCAGAACGAGTTCTCATCCATATTTTATTCATCAAAAACCTCCGCAATCCTCGCCTCCATGATCCACGGCAGCGTTTTCCCGGATTCTATGTCAATCACATGGAATGTCACATTCCCGTAAATAGAGATATAGACGGTGATGGTTCCGGGCGTGAGAGTGATGGAATTGGCAAGCGTGACCAGAGACATGTCGCTTTTGAGCCTGCTTTTGAATTTCATAATCCTCGGATCAATCAGTTCCATCATTCTCGGGTGAAATACGAGATACATCACATGGATATTTGCGACAAGCACCTGATAGAGGAGCCAGGGGATATATTTTATGAAGCGGAACCAGATGCCCGGCATGGTACTCGTTTTCGGGGACGGCAGAAGGAGATCACCGGAAAGAAATGAGACGATAACGCAACTGATGACCCCGAGGGAGATGTGAAAGAGGTCAAATTTTCCGGAAAGGAGCAGCCATAAGCCGAACATGATAAAAAAGGTAATAAAAAAAGAGACGGAAAATCGGGTCCGCCGGGAAAGTCCGAACGCCTCACCAGCGGTGGCAGGGGCCGATTCTTTTTGACGGTTTTCTTGTTCCTGAACAGACATCAGATAGCACCTATAAGGGTTAAGGGGTTAAGGGGTTAAGGGTTAAGGGGTTAAGGGTTAAGGTGTTAAGGGTTAAGGGTTAAGGTGTTAAGGGTTAAGGTGTTAAGTTTTAATGATCTGCCTTAACCTCTTTAATCGCCAAGGATCTGCTCTGACCTTAACTCTTAACCCTTAACCCTTAACCCTTAACCCCTTAACCCTTAGCTCTTACCAACTACTCATAATATTTTCACCCATGTTCTTTGCAACTTCATCCTGAAACTGATTAAACCGGTACCCAACAACCGTGACCAAGTATGACATGATCAGATATCCCATTCCGGGGTCTTTTTCAAACAGTTTGAGGATATCTTCTTTCTTTATCCTGATTACGGTACAGTTCCGGGTGGAGCAGTAACCTGAGAGCCTCATTTTGTGCGGCGGCACAAAACATGACCATCCCAGCACCTTGGCAGCAGCGTCCTGGGCGGATACGGAAGAGACAGTGGTGTTTTCACCGGAAGAGGAGCGACCGGAAGGCAGTTCAAAACGCAGATCCACCTGTCCGTCAGACACAATCCACAAATGGGTGGCCTCATCCCCTTCCCTGAAGAGTCTGTCCCCCCGTTTATACTCTTCCATTTCACAGTGCTTCTGAATGGCAGTCAACTGATCGTCATTCAGTTCCTTAAAAATGTCATAAGATTCCAGCATATCGAGACTGATCATTAAAAACCTCCTTAAACTTTAGTTAATAATCCGGGGCATTCTTCACAAAAGCCGTTCACAGGGTCAAGGTCAAGGGTCAAGGGTTAAGGGTTAAGGCTTTCCGGGCCTCAACCCAGGAAGTGTAAACTGACAAATATAAGGATGCCCAATCCGGGTTTTTTTAAGTCCGAAGTATGGCGATGACAGCATGATGTCAGACATTTTTTATAAAAAATCTTAACATTTTTATACAAAAATGCTATTTGCTTCCTCTGTCAAAAAAACCCGAAACTTTATAATTTCCTATCTGATTTGTGCAAAGCCTTTAATTCATACCGTCAATAATTAAAAATTGCAAGATTTTTCCACGGCTGAATTAAATTCATTTACAATCCACATTAAATGTAATATTCAACAGGTATAAATGTTCTTTCTGATTATAACGGATTTAGTGAACGTGAACGTGAACATGAACGTGAACGTGAACCGTGAAGGTCTTGATCTTCGTTTCGGCCAGCCGCTCCCGCCAGATTGGCAAATCCGTCGGCGGGCTTGGATTTGCCAATCCAAGCCGAGCGAAGCGGACCAAACGAAGATCATACCTGAACCTGCCGTAAATGAATGTTCCTGCTTTTAACGGATTTTGTGGTTCCGTATCGGTTAAGAAACGCAGAGATCGCGGAGACCGCGGGAACCTCGGAGATTCGGATGAGACTCCGCGTCTCTTTGCGTTTAAAAACAGATTCGGACCACAAAATCAGTTAGAATCGGGAATGTTCACGTTCAGGTTCGCGTTCACGGTCAGGTTCGCGTTCAGGTTCAACTTTACGGGCATGTTCACAGGGATCCTAAATCCGTTAGAATCAGTGTTTTTTTAACAGCAGTCTGAAAAAGCGGTGGATTCGTCCCTGCCGGATCGGCGGCTCAGATTTGGCAATCCAAGCAGGGATGAATTTACGATCTGACATATTTTGGAGTTTCCGAAACTTTGGACTGATGTCCGAAAATTTATGTTCAGTCTTAACCCTTGACTTAACCCTGGGAAAAGTGCAAACTACTTTCAGCTTTTGTGAAGGATGCCATACATATCTCACACGAAGGCACAAAGGCACAAAGGGACCGAGGAACCTCGGCTTGAACACTTGAACTTGAGAATGTACTCGTAAATGTTCATGTTCACATTCACGTTCACGTTTAAGTTCACGTTCACGTTCACGTTTAAGTTCACGTTCAAGCTTACAGGTACTTAGCCACATGAATGATTTGCTATGATAAAATCTGCTGATCAAATTTCTCTCAAACAAGATACTTATGAAATTCTCGACCCGCTCGGGCAGGGGGCTTACGGTATTGTATGGCGGGCGAAGCGTCTTTCCGACGGGGAGATTGTCGCGCTCAAGACTGTTCAGACCCATAACCCGTTTGACAGGACCCCCTATCCCACGGTGATCCTGCGCAGGATTATCCAGGTGCTGAGGTGGGAGATCGAATTCCTTGAGCGCATCGGTCCGGAACAGGCTTTGGGGCAGAATATTTTGCCGCTGTTAGACAGCGGGGAATATGAGGAGAATCCTGTGATGGCCCTGCCGCTTTGCAGGCACAGTCTGAATCAGGTGTATGTGCAGCGCCGGGATGAGGCCGAGTTCCCTTTTGGCGGCACCGATCTGTTGCGCTGGATTGAACAGATTGCCAACGGTCTGAATGCCCTTCATCATATCAGCACCGAAGATGGCGCGTTTATTCACCGGGATCTGAAATTCGGCAATGTTCTGATAAAAGACGGTGACCTTTACCTTTGTGATTTCGGGACAGTGAAGTTTGTCGGGCATGATTTCACCATCTCCCTTGCCGGCACGCTTGAATGGGGCGCGCCTGAGATGTTCATTCCCGCTGAGGTTCTGAACGGCAGGCCCAGATACGAACTGACGCCCGCGGTTGATATCTATTCCCTCGGCCTGATCATCCATGCGCTGCTGACCGGGAATCTTCCTGCGGCCCAGGGGAAAATTCAGGATCAGACCACCGCCGGAGGCAAGCCGCTGCCCGGTTCTGAAAATAAGTTCGGCACGCTCGGCGGGCTGACGGATCATGAAAAGACGATTTTGCAGCGGGATATCCGGCTTCTGTTTGCCAGGGGGCAGACTCTTGTTCAGCAGGAGTTCATCGGGCTGCCGGATATGGAAACGGTGATCGAGGGACTTTTTGAACTTATCGCGTCGCTGTTGTCGCCCAGGGCCGAAGATCGTCCCACCGCGGAGGAGACAAGGGAGCGGGCGAAAGACTTGCGGGATCACCTTGCGCCCCAGATATCCTCTTTGGAATTGCAGATGCCTGAGAGCATCTCCTTGGGGGCATCCTGCACAATCCGTATTGCCGCACAGGGCCGGGGACTGCCCGGAAACGGCAAATGGCTCCATGTCTCAGTTGCCGGAAAACCGCTTGACTCTTCTGCCATCCGGGAGACTGAGCGTCATGCCTGGGAGATGAAGCTACCTCAGTTCAGGCAGCAGGGGGAGTATGATGTCCGGGTCTCTGCTTTTGTGAATCATCAGGAGATCAGTGATGAGAAGCGATTAACTGTCTCTGTAGCGCCTGAGCAGTTATGGGAGAAAAAGGCATACACCGAGGCCCTGATTCAATCCCCGGATTGCACGAAATGGCTCGATATCCTTGAGAAGAGGGCGGGGAAAAGTGTCAAATTTCGGCGGGAGTATCTGAAAATTCTGGGGAATGTTCGTGAGGTCCATGACGAACACGTCGATATTAACCGCCGATACTGGGTGATACGGCATCAGCTTGAGGGGGAGACTGGGAAAAGCGGGTGGTCGTCTCGGTGGTTGCTTGCCATTCCTGTGATATTGCTGGTATTGGTGGTACATGGTGCGATTTGGCTGTATGAAAGTAGGACGGACCATGGGCAGGGATCATCTGACAAAACGGTTACTGAGACCGGTGAGAGAATCCCTGAAGAGATGTCTGAGGAAGAAGAATCCTCTCCAAGCCCTACGCCGGAAGAGATAAGGCAGGAGAGGATTGACTCCCTGCTGAAGACGGCTGAAGAGCAGTTTGGAAAAAATCGTCTGACGACTCCCAGGGGAAATAATGCTTATGAGACCTATCAGCAGGTGCTTGCCATTGATTTTGAAAATGAGGCCGCTACCCAGGGGATAGAGCGGATCGCCGATCAGTATTTGGCTTGGGCAAACGCAGCGCTTGCCAGAGAGGATTTTTCCGATGCTGTGAAGTATGCTGACAAGTCGCTGAATGTGAATCCCTGGCATCCCGGGATAATGGAGGTCTTTGGGGATGTTATGGCAGCTTATATCCGGCGGGGCACCTCGGAACTGGAAAAGGGGGATTTGCGGGAAGCTTTGGCATATCACAAAAAAATCCGGGAACTGGTCCGCCTGTATAATCTGAAGGATGAGACTGGGGATTGGGAGGCATTTGATAGAAAAGTTACGGCTGAAAAAAAGAGGGCTGAGAAAAAGATTGCGGCTGAAAAAAGAAGGGCCGAGAAAAAGATTGCGGCTGAAAAAAGAAGAGCCGAAGAAAAGATTGCGGCTGAAAAAAGGAGGGCCGAGGAGATTGATTCCCTGCTGAAGACCGCAAAAAATCAGTTCAACAAAAATTATCTGACGCTTCCCTCCGGAGATAATGCTTATGAGACCTGTCAGAAAATCTTTGCGCTGGAGCCTGATAATCAGAAAGCAAAGGATTTTGTCAGGCGCATTGCCGACCAATATCTGACGATGGCAGAGCGGGCTGTGAAAGACGAACTGAGAGAAAAGGCAATGGAATATGTTGAAAAAGGGTTGAAGGTTCTTGACAGCCATGGAAAATTGTTGGGATTGAAAGCGGAGTTGGAACACTATAAGAAATTGTCGATATTGAAAGAGGGGATGGAAAAGTGGAAGAGGAAGCCGGAGCGTGTTGAGGAACAGCCAGGGCGTCGGCGAATTATCCTTAGAAGTCGGCCTCGGACGCTTTCGGAGACAGATTTCAAAGAAATGTTGGCAAAATATAATTTTTTTGATCATGATCGGAATAAATCCGGTGATTTTAAAAACGATTTTGTGAAAAGCCGTGACGGTAAAACTGTGACGGACAGGTCCACAGGGCTGATGTGGCAGCAGTCGGGGTCAGATAATTACATGACTTATGAAAAAGTGCAGGCTTATGTTAGATATCTGAATCGCAATAAATTTGCGGGTTACAGCGACTGGAGGCTTCCCACTGTTGAGGAGCTGATGTCTCTGATGGAAAGGGAAAAGGTGAACGGCCTTTACATTGATCCTGTATTTGACAGAAAGCAATCATGGTGCTGGAGTGCGGATAAGCGGGAGTCCGGAGGGGCGTGGGTCGTCCATTTCACCAGCGGCCACGTGTACTGGGATGCCCACTACAACTATGTGCGAGTGGTGCGCTCCTGACAATGTGGGATATTTGGCATCGTTTTTTTTAAAAGGAACATAAGCATATCGTAGGAATTTTTATAGGTGCCCAAAATATTATCAGTTACTTAAATGTTTCCCGAAAATTTTTACCACTCGATTCTCATTGTTGAAAATCAGTGTTTCCGGGTTGAAAATATCTGTGATAGCCGCATATCAGGGAATGAGAATAATTAATATTCTGCAAAGCCCCGAATGAAACGGATCCGGCAGGCCGGAAATATTTCGGAAAAACCAGTTTTTCCGGAAAAATGCCGGAGACGTGAACCCCTGTATGGCAAGGCATCAGGAGTGTCTGTTCGTGTAAAGCCTTTGTTCGCAGGTCGTCAGGTACAGGCGATGCTGTAATCCCTTATTTCACAAGGCTTTAGCGGAATCGGATCAAATTTCGGGAAACCTTTAAGAGTTATGTTCCTTTTAAAAAAAACGATGCCATTTGATGATTTGGGTCATTTGATCATTTTGAGTGATTTGGTTATTTGGGGTGCAGGGGCGTAGCCCCTGCCCGAGATTTTTTGATATTATAACTTTAGTTATTCCAAACATCTGTTGTTCACCCAAACATTAAAGCGAGGACGCCAAGGGAGTGCCAAAATGAGGCGCTAGCCGAAATTTTGGCAACATTTATTAACTGAAACCTATCCTGGAAGTTTGGCTCTTTGGTAATTCGTGTTACAGCTTTTATTTAGTCAAAACAGGATATTATTGTATTTTGCACGCTTTCAGAAAATGCAAAAAGCTTTTCTCGGCCTTTTTATCTAATAAGTATAATAGGTTAAG
>JAUCGI010000086.1 GCA_030378035.1 Desulfobacterales bacterium HSG2 | reverse complement strand
GAAAACTACAAGGATTGCTTATTTTTAAGTTTTAACTTTTAACTTTCAGCAGATATAAAAGTTTTTGGCTGTAGCCTGAAAAACCTGTCCCCAACATTTTTTATCGGGGAACCTGTCCCTGATGCCGAAGAATTTTCTGATTTCGGCCGGCTCGGTGTTCCCAGTTTTAATCAAAGTTTCAGATACACTGATTTTCACACAAAGGAGGAAAAAATATGTCCCAAGAACTTAAACAGACCATAAAGGACCTTTTTCTGAGATTAGAACAACTGAAAGACTATCTTTGACCTGGCTGGAAAAGAAAAGCGGTTGGAAGAGATTGAGGCGATCATTGCCAAAGAAGGATTCTGGGATAATCCCGATGACACCAAATCCATTTTAAAGGAACGCACCTTTATCTCTGACAAGATCGAAACTTTTCAGGCAATTCACAAGGATCTGGAAGAAAGCGGGATACTGCTTGACCTTGCCATGGAAGAGGCCGACGCGGAAACTGCCGAGGAGGCTTCCCGGGAGGTTCGGGCGATTGACGAAAGGATAAGGAAACTTTCCTTTGACATCATGCTGAGCGGCGAGGATGACCCGAACAACGCCATTGTCTCCATCAATGCCGGGGCCGGCGGAACCGAGGCCCAGGACTGGGCTGAGATGCTTTTCAGAATGTATTCACGATGGGTCGAGCGGAAGGGGTTTAAAAGTGATATCATTGATTTTCAGCCGGGTGACGAGGCCGGAATCAAAAGCGCCACATTCACTGCCAGCGGAGAATATGCCTACGGCCATCTGAAATCAGAGATAGGGGTGCATCGTCTTGTCAGGATTTCACCGTTTAACGCCAGCGGAAAGCGACATACGTCTTTTGCGTCGGTGTTTGTCTATCCCGAAATTGACAGCAACATCGTTGTTGATATTGATGACAAGGATCTGCGTATTGATGTCTTCAGGGCCAGCGGCGCGGGGGGACAGCATGTGAACAAAACCAGCAGCGCGGTCCGTATCACCCACCTTTCCACCGGGATTGTGGTGCAGTGCCAGCAGGAAAAATCCCAGCACAGAAACAAGGAGATGGCGCTGAAGGTGCTGAGAGCCAGACTGTATCAGCATGAAAAAAGCAAGCAGGATGAAAAAATGCAGGAAATGCACGACAGCAAGGATGAAATCGCCTGGGGCAGCCAGATTCGTTCCTATGTGCTACAGCCTTACCAGATGGTCAAGGATCACCGGATAAATCTCGACATCGGCAATGTCAGCAGTGTTCTTGACGGTGCAATCGATCCGTTCATAGAGGGTATGCTCCTTTCCAAAAAGGGTTGACGGTTGACAGTTGACAGTTGACAGTTGACAGTTGACAGTTGACAGTTGACAGTTGACAGTTGACAGTTGACGGTTGACAGTTGCAAGGCTATGGACGGATAACCGGAAACCGTCAACCGGAAACCGTCAACCGGAAACCGTCAACCGGAAACCGTCAACCGGAAACCGTCAACCGGAAACCGACCAATGCCAAATCCCATTGATATTATATGTGAATTCTACGCCCCCTGCTCTGAAACATACAAAATTCTTGTTCAGCATAGTGAGCAGGTTGCTCGAAAGGCTCTTGATGTTGCAGGTCGGGTGGCCCATCTTCATCCTGATTTCAAATTTATTGAGGAAGCGGCCATGCTGCATGATATCGGCATTTTTATGACAGATGCCGTGGAACTGGGGTGCAGGGGTGAGTTTCCGTATATCTTTCATGGGTATCTGGGCCGAAAGATACTTGAAAGCAGGGGACTGCCGCGGCATGCGCTGGTATGTGAGCGGCATGTGGGGGTCGGACTGGGGCTTGCAGAGGTGAAGCGCCTTCCTTTCCCGGAAGTGCGGGAGATGATTCCGATTTCAATAGAGGAACAGATCGTCTGTTATGCAGATAAGTTTTTTTCCAAATCCAAAAACGGCGATTTGCCCGCAAAGGAAAAGTCTCTTGAAGATATCTTATGCGGCCTCGCGTTTTACGGTCATGATAAGGTGGCCAAATTTCAGGCGTGGGCGGATATGTTTGAGGGCTGACAATGAACGTGAACTTGAACGTGAACGTGAACTTGAACGTGAACTTGAACGTGAACTTGAACGTGAACTTGAACGTGAACTTGAACTTGCCCAGTACCTGAATATTCAGGTTCAGGTTCAAGTTCACGTTCACGTTTAAGTTTACGTTTACGGATAGAGCGGTTTCCCGAAAAGCAGGTTTCTACCTGAAGTGGTTTCTGTATAACTCCCGTAATCTCGCCAATTCAGAAAAGAGACGATCACGACGCCTCATCATAAACAGTCGATAGAAAAACGCGCCGCAGAAACTGCCGATAGCGTCGGCTGAAAGGTCGGTAATATCAGCGCTTCTGAACGGGACATAATACTGATGGATTTCATCACTGATGCCGTAAAGTGTTGAAGACGCGATGCTGAGTATCATCACAAGGTCGGCATTATCTTTGAACCGCAGCGTCCCGAAAGCCCTGAAAAAAAGGATGCCAAGCAACCCGTATCCGAGGAAATGGACAAGCTTGTCAGCATGGGGCAATTCAGGAGCGATTATAGGGGACGGATAGGAAGACTGGATGAAAATCAGAAGGCAGTAAATGAAGACCGGAAGCCAGTAAAAAAGGAGATTGTCATATTTTTTCTTCATATAATGATTCTAAAATCCTGTCGTCGGCCGTCTGCTTCCGAACAAAACTTCACATGGGGAGTTTTTTGTGACATGTTTTCCCAATTTCTCACACCATAATGACAGAAATGTTCGGCAACTGCCGTCTAATGCATCCGTTTTTGCAAAATCGGCATCCTCGCACCGTAGATCACACCATTTGATTTGGTGGGTGGTAACACCCGCGTTTTTTGTCATAGTTTGCATTTTCCCACTTGGCATTTTAAGGGTGTGTCCCACCTCCACCTGTCATTCCGGGCGGAACTGAAAAAATGGGACATTTTTTCAGTTCCGACCCGGAATCCACCGTCGCCGAAGTCGGAAAATGTCCGCCTTTCAGTTTTGACCGAAATGACATGACGGGTAGATGGGACACACTCCATTTTAACAGCCTTTGTTAATCTCGATAATGTTCTTCTTACTCTACTAAGAAAACAATTTAAAAATATGCTCCGCGGTTTTCTTTCAGGGTAAGAACTGACCTGAAAGCTTATGAGTTTTAAAACTTCTTTCGCTTTCATAATTGGGCATCCTTCATAAAAGCCGAAAGTAGTTTACACTATCAGAGCCGGCGGCCGGCATTTCATATCTCACACAAAGGCACAGAGAGGCACAAAGGAACAAAAAAGAGTTCACCCTGACACCCGAAAGTGTAAACCGACAAATGAAGGATGCCCATAATTGAAATATAAATATATGACTTTTATATATGTTTGTCAACAGTCAACAGATAACTATAAAAAATTTTGACTATATAAATATCCGGCCATAAATTTTTTTGTGCTCATCTTTGTGCCTTTCTCTGTGCTTCCGCGGCGTTTGTGTGGGATATGAAATGCCGAAAAACTCATAGCCAGCTACTTATCCTGTCAGGAATAAAAAGGTATTTTAGGGGATAAAAAGGTATAAAATCCATGTAAATAAGTACCCGTCCATAAATTTTTCGACCTGTGCAGTTAGCCTCAGATTCAGCGTCCGAACTTCATATTCAGCGGGGATTTTTCCTGAAAAATCCGCTCACAGCCGCCCCCTGCTTCTTAACGAGTGTCCCATCTACCCGTTATGTCGAACCGGTTTCAGACCGGAATCCGTCGTGATGCCGTGGATTCCGGGTCGGAACTGAAAAAATGTCCCATTTTTCAGTTCTGCCCGGAATGACAGGCGGACACCTTCTTAACACAGGTCGAAAGTTTTATGTACTTACCTTTGTGCCTTTCTTTGTGCCTTTGCGCCTTGTGTGATATAAAATCCTGAAAAACTTATGGGCAGGTAAGGTTTTTGCCTTTTGGGGAGCAGGTGGATTCCGGGTCGGAAATGACAGGAATCCTGCCGATTCTTATCATTTCCGCCCGGAATGACAGGGTTGGAGCCTCTGGAAACGGAGTTCCCAAAAGGCGTTATAATCAGGTTTTTGGCATCTTTCATATTACCTCTGAGGAATGAACTCATCCGCGCTTGTCCGCGTCCCGCTGTTCTTTCAGAAGTGTCAACTGACAAATGAAGAATGCCGTTTTTTGAGCATTGTTTTCTGCCAAAGTACAACTTTGGCACTCCGGATTACCGTTCATTTCAACAAATTTAATCAAATTTTAGACTTGACATAAGAAGAAATAAAGCGATATAATCATAGAATTTTACGGGTATTAAATGGCATCCTTCATAAAGTTCGTAGTTCCGCCTTTAGGCGGCTACGAACTTCCTTCTTAAAGTCACATTCAGGAATAAGGGGGAAATATGGTAAACTACCTTTATGCGTTAAAGAAAAATTTCAGCAGACGAGGAATCTTTTTTAGTTTCAGCGGCCCGCTTTCTCAGGAGGTCATGGTGGAGATCGGTTCGACGCTGAAGCAGAAAATGAAGTTGGAAGAAGCCAGTAAGACGACTGTCATCAGGGTGTTTTCCATGGTTGTGGAAAACGCGCAGAACATTATCTATTATTCTGCTGAAGAGAGTCACGGGATCATCACTGTCGGTTCCGAAAATGAACATTATTTTGTGTTGAGCGGAAACATGGTCGAAAACGAGAAGGTGGAGGGCCTTAACAAAAAATTGACGAAATTGAGAACAATGAACAGAGATGAGCTTAAAAAGTATTACAAAAAAAAGCGCAAAACAGGTCCGGATGAAGGAAGCAAGGGCGGCGGGCTCGGTTTCATTGAAATGGCAAGAAAAGCCAGCAGGCCGATTGAATTCAGTTTTAAAAAAATCAACGAAAAATTTTCATTCTTCTCTGTGAAAATTGTTATCTGAGAAAAGTGAGGAATAATGATTCATGAACCCTTTGTCATCGGAAACTCCCTGGTCCATCGTACGGATCCGAGGCTCAGGCTTGTTTTTGCAACAGCATACTCCTTTGCAGTGGCGCTTTCAAACCAGTTTCCCACCCTGATTGCGGCCCTTGTGATTTCGTTTCTGCTGATCGGCTTGGCGCGTTTGAATCTCCGGGAAGTTGCCGGGAGATTGGCGATTGTCAACGGTCTGATCCTTTTTCTGTGGGTGGCCCTGCCCCTGACATTTGAAGGCGAGCCGCTGTTCACGGTCGGGCCGCTCACCGTAACCCGGCCGGGTGTGGTCCTTTCCGCAAAAATCACCCTTAAATCGAATGCGATTCTCCTGGCGTTTATTGCTCTGATTGCGACTTCATCATTGGCGACACTGGGGCATGCAATGAACCGCCTGCATATACCGGAAAAGATCGTTCATCTTCTTTTGCTGACCTATCGGTATGTGTTTGTGATCGAGCAGGAATACCTGCGCCTGCTGAGGGCGGCGAAGATCCGCTGTTTTCGCCCGAAAACCGATATGCACACATACAGAACCTACGCTTATTTCATCGGAATGCTTTTTGTCCGAGCATCCGCGCGGGCGGATCGGGTGCATCAGGCCATGCTGTGCCGGGGATTCAAAGGAAAATTTTACTGCCTCAGCGAATTTTCGTTCACCCGGACGGATTTTTTATGGGCGGCGGTTATGACAGGAACGATCATCGGGTTGGAGATTTTGGAATGGATAAAGATAACGTAATTATCGAGTTGAAAGCGGTTCGTTTTTCCTATCCCCACAGCAGCCTGCCGGTGCTGGATCATCTGGATTTCCAGATGGAGAGGGGAGCAAAAATCGGACTTGTCGGGCACAACGGAAGCGGCAAGACCTCTTTTCTGCATATCATCATGGGGCTTCTGAGCGCCTCATCCGGCGTTGTTCGGATTTTCGGAAAACCCGCGCGGACAGAAAGGGATTTTCGCTCCGTCAGGCAGAAGATCGGTCTTCTTTTCCAGAACGCGGATGACCAGCTTTTCAGCCCGACTGTACTGGAGGATGTGGCCTTCGGGCCCCTGAACCTGGGCAAAACATCGGAAGAGGCCCGCGACCTCTCTCAGAAAACACTGGAAGAACTGAACCTGAAAGGGTTTGAAGACCGGGTGACCTACAATCTGTCCGGAGGAGAGAAAAAGCTGGTTGCCTTGGCCACCGTCCTAGTCATGCAGCCCCGGGTGCTCCTCTTGGACGAACCGACCACCGGCCTTGACGAATCCACAAGGGAGCGGATTATCAGCATTCTGAACGATCTTGACATCAGTTACATTATCGTGTCCCACGAATACGATTTCCTGGCCGCCACCACCCGCAACATTTACAGTATGCGGGAAGGGCGGATCATTTATAACGGCGATTCATCAACCCTGCACAGCCATTATCACAGCCATCCAATGGGGGGACATCCTCATGACCATAAACTGAACTCTTAATCTTAATCTTACTCCTGCTCCTGCTCCTGCTCCTGCTCTTACTCTTGCTCTTTATCGTAATAAACGCTAGCAAGATAAAGATAAAGATAAAGAGTAAGAGAGTAAGAGTTTACCCTTCCACAATCCCCTGAAGCCACCGGGTTCCGATTTCCGCATCTCCGTCCCTGAGATTCGTTATCACAGTGATATAATCCTTGCCGAAGTTTTCGATGCCGGCCGCTATTTTCTCTAAGAAGGCGTCCCTCAGACCGGTGTCTCCCTGGCTGTTTTGCCGGGATATGAGATCATCTTCCATTGCCGGCCACTTGTCGGAAAGTCGGGTCTCTTTTTGCAGACAAAGCAATTCTAGTCGTTTGATCCTCTCCTCGATGGCCATATTCAGCTTTTCTTTAAGCCCGTCCAAAAGTGCCTCCGGGAACTCGTCGGAAATGAACTGTGAGCGGACATGGATATACCACTGCATCAGGGCTGTCAGGTTTGCGATATAGATCACGTTATTTTTGATGATCCTTTCCACGCCTATGTATATTCCGGGTGTGTATGACATATTCCCGCTTTTGTTGCCTTCAAGTATCAGACGCCCTTGTCTCAGCTCATCTCTTCGGTTTATCGAACCAGCCGCGATGATCGTGCCGAACGCCAGACGGCAGGGCCCCACAAGTCCTCCCTGACCTCCGAGGAATATGGGCCGCTGATTCAGCATCACGCCGCTGGGCACGTCTCCAATAAGCGAAGGGGTGGCCTTGTCCTGGTTGGGGGTGTAATTGAAATGGATGTACGAGCTTCCGACTTCGCTGTGATCTTTCCGGTCTGTTCCGCCGGACATGAGGCAGTCGCAGAAATTAATCAGACTGCCCAGAGTGACAAAGGGGAAAAGGATGGTCTGTTTCAAACCGACGGTGTGAGCGCCGCTCGCTTCCTCTTCTAAGATTGTCCCCTCTCTGACATGCGCGCCTAACCCCATGCCCGCTTTTTTCAGAAAAACAGCTTTTTGGAAAAATCCGCCTCTGAGTTCAGCCTCCGGACCGATCTGACAGTTTTCGACAGTGACAGGCGCTTCGTATCCGAGTTTTGCGTGTCGGAGGATAAGGGTGGATTTTCCGTAGATCTTGCAGCCTGAGTAAATCACCACGCCGTCGCCGGAGATTCTCCCGACATCCACATCATCGCCGATTTCAACGCTGAGAGGATTGGGGATGTTTACGCCTTTTTGTTGCAGTTTTTCAATCGTTGAGATATTCTGATTCTCCATTTGAATCTCCTCCATGAGAATAATGAGAAACCGGGTTTTTCCAAAAAATCCGGTTTCTCAGGTGCAAGTCGGATACGATCAGTCGTTTTCCGTCTTTCGTTTGATCATAGGCAGCGCGTTGCTTATCGCGGCAGCCAAGTACTCGAATTCTTTTTCATGCGCATCGGCCCATTCGCCGAGACATACTACCACCGCGGACAATTTGATGGATTTCACAGAGCCGGTAAACATGGAAGGCATCAGACCGGGATAAACATCATCGTCAATGTTAAAGAATTCATAGACCCTTCGTTTCTTATATTTAAGATTGTTAAAGGCCCATGCGTCAATTTCAACCAGCCGGAATTTCTTTTTTTCACTGGCTTTCATCAGATATTTGTCCCGCAATCCTGTAACGCAGAAATAGGCGTCAGCCTCACCGGATTCAAGCGCGGTTATCGCCCTTATGTTTTTGAGAGGGGATGTGGGCACTTTTTTATACTTTTTATCCAGAGAGACAAAGTTGTTCCAGGTGATGCGGGAACCGCCGTCAAGGGGGCCTGCCGCGACGGTGTGCGATTTGCCCAGGTCGGTGAATTCATTAATCTTGCTATCTCTTGAAACAACGACATGAACATATTCGTCATGGAGAAAGCCGATTGTGGCAATGTCCGCACTCGATTGGATCAGTGCGTCAAACTGGACAATGGCAAGATCAATCTCTTTTTCTTTCAGCCGGTCCAGATTGATTTTGCTCCCTCCGGGGACGATTTTCAGGGTCAGGTTGCTCCCTTTGAGATTTTTCCTGATAAGCGGCGCGGCAACCGTGCTGTAAACGCCGTTTTCAGAGCCTGTTCCGATCTTCAGCACCTTTGTCTCCGCGAATGAAACGGAGAAAGAGGCGGCGCAGAAGGCCGTCAGGGCGGTTACGATAAAAACGAATCTTTTCATGTTTTTTACGCTCCTTTTTTTGAATTTTGATTTGAAGACTTCAGACGTTTCCGAAGTCAGATGAATTAAAGCCCCCGAAGTCTCATGTTCCTGATTCTAATGAATTTTGTGTTCCGAATCTGTTTTTAACGCAGAGAACAATGGAGTCTCATCCGAATTTCCGCGGTTCTCCGAGGCATCCGCGTTTCCTAACCGCCTAAAATGATACAGCCATAAAATTCATCAGAATCAGGAATATCTCTGACTTCGTAAGCAGATAATGGAATAAAATAAACTGATTATAACGGATTTAGGGAACCTGTGAACGTGCCCGTAAACTTAAACTTGAACTTGAACTTGGACTTGAACTTAAATGTGAACGTGAATCCCGACGTGAACATTCATTTATGATCACGTCTGAGTTCAAGTTTAAGTTCAAGTTTAAGGCTCCCCTAAATCCGTTATAATCAGAAAATAAATTAGATCGGGAAGATAAATGGTTAATTGAGCGGCTTTTACGGATTACAATCGCCCAATTTTTTCCCGTAACCCCTTAATATCCTGATATTGAGATATTAAATTGTTCCTGATTATAACGGATTTTGGGGAGTCCCGGGAATATGACAACGGATAGAAGGATGAAACGGATATGTCCGTCTCATCCCCGGAATCCGCTGTCATATCCGATCCGGGAATATCCGTCTCATCCCCGGAAACCGATGTCATATCCGATCCGGTAATATCCGTTTCATCCCGGAATCCGTTGTCATATTCCCGGGCCTCCCTAAATCCGTTATAATCAGAATTGTTCATATGTAATGATCCAGTGAAAAAAATTATTCAAAGAAATATAGTGAGGCTCCTGCTTTTGCATTGCTTTTTGGAGGTCTTTACACTGCCAACAACACTCACTATCACACCTATAAACGAATGATATGTGCATCAGGTACTAATTGTTCAACATAGTCGGAATGGGTTGTAATAATAAACTGATTATTCTCACCCAACTTGGACAACGCTCTTAGTAAGGCCTGTTGCATGGGAGGATGTAAATGCAGTTCTATTTCATCAAGCAAAATGACAGAATTATGAATATCCCAACTGGCAAAGTCCATAATAATTGGAAATATGGCTCGCTCACCTCCGGACATTTCAGAAATTTCATACTGGTTCTTTCCGTCGCAGAGATAAAACCAGGGCTCCAGAAGAATATCATCCACTCCTTCTCGTGGAACAGGGCCTTCAAAGTGATGTCCGGGAAAGACCGCTTTGTACGCCTGTTCAATACTGGCGTATAAATCTTTTTGCCCGGGACGCAATTGCCTGATTCGTCCCTGCTGAATATCCTGATGAAATTGTCGCCATTTTGAGAGACGGTCACGCAAAATATCCTCAGTGATTTCAAGTCGGGAATCATGGTCTTCAGAGGTTAGGCTTGTTGAGGTTCTTTGTTCTGTGTACCAAAGGATTGTGCCAACGCGTTCAAACACCTGAAAACCTTCAGACCGTACCAGTTGTTTGGCATATTTGCGTCCGTTAAATTGAAAAAATTCAGCATCCGTATTTGCCTGAACACGTTCCCCATGCCATCTTAGAGATACAACATGATTTTCAGCAGGAGAAACTGGTAAATCAAACCCTTTGTTTTGTAATTTTTGATGAAATTCATGAACTGCTTCGAGTTCCGGCTTGGAAAATTGTATTTTCAAATTAACCTCTGGTTCAGACTGTCCCCAGTTATTTCCTGCCAATTCATAATTAAAACCTGCCCATTCCAAATCGGAGAGTTTGTTTAATCGCCCGCTTGCCACGCCCAAAGTTGCTGCAATTGCCTGTAACAGACTTGTTTTGCCTGAGCCGTTCATTCCTACCAGCACGATAAGATCGCGTGCTAATCCGGTTTCCGGATCTGTGAAATCAAACACGGGTGGTTGTCGAAATTTCTTAAAGTACTTTAATTGTACAGATTGAATCTTCATATCTGATATATCAACTCCAAATGGCTTTCAAGTTTAAGCTATAGGATCATTTGGATACTGATCGCTAAATGAACCATAAAAAAATGTTTGTCAAGGTTTTTTTCATCCTTCATAGAAACCGTTCTTAATCTTGCTCTTAACCTTGCTCTTAACCTGTTTGGGTGTCCTACCTGTCATTCCGGGCAAAACTGAAAAAATGGGACATTTTTTCAGTTCTGACCCGGAATCCACCGCTCTTAATCTTGCTCTTAACCCACCTGTCATTCCGGGCAAAACTGAAAAAATGGGACATTTTTTCAGTTTTGACCCGGAATCCACCGCTCTTAATCTTGCTCTTAACCCACCTGTCATTCCGGGCAAAACTGAAAAAATGGGACATTTTTTCAGTTTTGACCCGGAATCCACCGCTCTTAATCTTGCTCTTAACCCAACCTGTCATCTGACCGAAATGACCCACCTGTTTTTGTTGCGATCAGGATTAAGAAAAAATGAAAGATGCCACCCTTTTCCAGAGAAGTATTGAAAACCGCATTCTGCTATGTTATTTTTGATTATTTATAAACTTTCAACAAACAGTGGATTCCACTTTAAAACCTGATGTTTTTTATCAAGGGAATCAGAAAATTCTGATGGATTTTCTGATCTTAACAGTATCAGAAAAAGAAACCGGATTCTTTACTTAAAGGACTTTAAAATAATGATAAGAAGAGCAACCATAAAAGATATAAAAGCCATCCACCGACTTCTCCAGGAATACGGTGATAAAGGAGAACTGCTTCCGCGCCCGTTGAGTCAGCTTTATGACCATGTGAGAGACTTCACAGTCTATGCGGATGATAAGGAAAACAGAATTGTGGGATGCTGCGCTTTGCAATTCTGCTGGGATGAACTTGCCGAAATACGATCTCTGGCGGTACATCCTGCATATACTGGAAGGAAAATCGGAACAAAGCTCACAGAGTCAGCTCTCTCCGAGGCAGAATTATATGGTATAAAGAACGTATTCACCCTGACCTACAGACCCGGGTTTTTCAAAAAGTTCGGTTTCACACAAATAGAAAGATCGCAGCTCCCCCTGAAAATCTGGGCAGACTGCATCCTTTGCGTAAAGTTCCCGGATTGTGATGAAATTGCAATGATGAAGGTTATTGGTTAGTTGTCAGTTGTCAGTTGTCAGTTGTCAGTTGTCGGTGGTCAGTTGTCAGTTGTCGGTGGTCAGTTGTCAGTTATCGGTGGTCCGTTGTTCAGTGAAAGAAAACGTCCTTATGCCACGGACAACGGACAACGGACAACTGACAACTGACAACTGACCACTGACCACTCAGGAATAAATGACATTATAAGGCAGCGGCGGATATTTCCACATCCCCGGCAAGGGCAGGATATGCTGACTTTTCACTGTCAGCCAGTACAGATCAGGTTTAATTTCCCGTAATTTGCCGTCATCGGGTGGCCTTGCTTGGTCGGTACAGGCATAAGTTGCCTGAAAAATGCAGAGGCTGTCATCATCTTCCCGGGCCGCCACATAATTTTGTTTGAAGGTGCGCACTTTAAGGTTGCTGGCTTCTGCAAGCTGAGTAACCTCTTCTCCTGTCAGCTTCATCAGCACCGATTTTGCAACCCCTTTTTCGGATATCCGTATCAGCCCCCTGGTTTCACTGCTCCCCGCATAAACCGTTGAGATACACGGGACACGTCTCAGATACTGGGCAGCCACACACGCGGCGGTTCTCCTGCCGCCGACCATCATGGGAAACCCGTAATACTCAAAAAATTTTTTCTGAAAATCCTCCGCATATTTATCCCCTTTTTCATAAAGGTCCTTTGAGATGTAGCGAAGATGTCGGGCCAGATCCTCGGCCGCATCCGCAATGGGCCAGTCGATTCTCACATGAAAATGGGAGACGCCGTATCGGTCCCTGCTATGGCTCGCGGAATCCCTTTGGATAAGCAATGCGTAATCCACAGGAAGCAGAAGTTTCAAAAAATCAAAAAAATGAGCCGATTCCAAATATTTCTGGTATTTCTCCAGTTCATCCGAAAGCAGGAGTGTTTTGGTTCGGAGGAGATTTGTTTTGGTCGCTTTGTTTATATCAAAGAACCGTACATACTTTTTATGAACAGCAGGAATCGTATCTTCCACAAAGATCACTAAAAAAGTATTCTGGCATTCATGTTCCCGGTCCGGAAGGATCGCACGGGGTTTTAATTCCCGTTTTTCCACAAACGGATAAGGAATTTCCCTGGCGCAAAAATTCTTATAGGATTCTGTCAGTCCGTATTGAAGAATGAACTGATCCAGATCATCCCTCAGAAGTTCGTAGTAAGAACGTCTTAATCGGTTGGCATGGCTGAGTTCTTCCCTTGTATTCCAGTATTCCAATGTCCTGTTCCACCTTGCTTTGATTATAACACTTATTCAGGGAAGCCGTGAACTTGAACGTAAACTTGAACTTGAACGTGAACTTGAACTTAAACCTGAGCATGAACATTCATTTACAGGCAAGTTCACGTTCACGTTCACGGTTTCCCTAAATCCGTTATAATCAGATTAAAGTTTATGAAATGGGCCTTTACCCCCTGTCAGACTCATCCAAAGCCGCGACGCCCGGTAACACCTTGCCTTCCATGAGGGCAAGGAATGCGCCGCCGCCCGTTGATATGTAGTCGATTCTCTCGCTTTCGCCTGCTTTGTGCACAGCAACATTCGTATCGCCGCCGCCCACGATTGCCAAGGCATGGGAATCGGCCACATTGTGCACCATCGCAATGGTTCCCCTGCTGAACGCATCCATTTCAAACACGCCCAGGGGACCGTTCCAGATAATCGTTTTTGCGTCATACAGCACTTCGGAATAGAGCAGAGATGTGGCAGGGCCGATATCCATAACCATCCAGTCAGAAGGGATCTCCTGCACAGAGACTTTTTTGATATCTGCTTTCGGATCAAAACGGTTTGCTACAACCACATCCACAGGGAGATAAAATTTGATCCCTTTTTCAGCAGCTTTCTTCATAACAGTTCCGGCAACATCCACAAGATCATCTTCAACCTTTGAGTTTCCGACCGCATAGCCCATGTTTTTCAGGAAGGTGTTTGCCATGGCCCCGCCGATAATGACTTTATCCACATGCTGAAGCATATTCTCCAACGCGCCCAGTTTGCCCGATACTTTTGCGCCACCGACAACTGCGACAAGGGGACGCTGAGGATCCGCCATTGCCTTTTTGAAATAGTCAAGCTCCTTTTGCAGCAGAAAGCCGGCAGCGGAGAGAGGCGCGTGTTTGGTAATATCCGCAACAGACGCGTTCACACGATGCGATACTGCAAAAGCGTCATTCACATATACATCACAGAGCGATGCAAGCTCTTTTGCAAACGCGCCGTCATTCTTCTGTTCCTCCGGATGGAACCGCAAATTTTCAAGGAGAAGGATATCACCGGGCTTCATTTCAGATACGAGTTTTTTTACATCAGGCCCCACGCAGTCGCCTGCCAGCCCCACTTTTTTCTCAAGCAGTTGCCCCAGACGTTTGGCCACGGGAGAAAGGCTCATTTCCGGAACGACCGCTCCCTTCGGTCTGCCCATATGTGAGCTGATAATCAGTTTTGCATTGTGATCGAGGGCATATTTCAGGGTCGGCAGGACCGCCCGAATCCGGGTATCGTCCGTAATATTCTGGTATTCATCCAGCGGGACATTAAAGTCAACCCTGAAAAAAACCTTCTTGCCTGAAATCTCTATGTTTTGAATCCTTTTCATGCGTTTCTCCTCTTCATCCAATGTATATTATAACTTTATGAATTCTATCTTTTACAAATGATATTTGGCATCTTTTATATTACTTCAAAAATACTTCACATTTTTTTTGAAGGATAAATTCATCCGCGTTTATCCGCGTTTATCCGCGTCCCGCTGTTCTTTCAAAAGTGTCAACTGACAAACTGAAGGATGCCTGATATGATATTTTATCTGAATTTCAATTGTCGGGAGCGCCTCTTTCTATGAAAAATCTGTAAGACCATTCATCAATTTCCGGATCACGAGAATCGATAAATTTTTCTAATTCTGCCAATCTGTCCTCGGGTTTGCCATTTCCATTTAACCTGTGCAATTTTATGGTTATTTCCGCTCGTTGCTGATGTTCTGTGCTTTTAGCTTTATTCGGCTTTAATTCGCCTGTAACCCAGTTGATAATGAAATATTCATCAAAATGATAGGCAGAATCATCAGGTTTGAGTAATCTCCTCACCTTTCATGATAGCATCCCGTAGTCTGTGAAATTCATCCATTTCACGCTCTGTATCATAATTAAACGGAGACGGAATGTTAAAAATTTCTCTTACCATTGCATTGTAACTGAGTTCCGAGGATATCTCTTTATCAACGACTTTCACGCTACTGGCGGTTTCATCTAATTCCAGAACAATTAAATTTTCGCTTTTAACAGATTGTGCCACAAAAGGGCTGTGCGTCGTAGCAATAAATTGTATGTTTGGAAAAGTTTCTTCAAGACTGGGTAATATTCTCCGCTGCCAGGCAGGATGCAAATGCAAGTCAACTTCATCAAGCAGTATGACACCTGTTATTTCACTGACATCATCAATATCGCCATTCATCTCGACCGCTCTGATAATCATATCAAAGAGCCAGACAAAAGTGGATTTGAATCCCTCCGACAGAGCCTCAATAGGAATCAGTTTGTCAGGGTTGGAAGGTGTTGAAAAGTAAAAGCTGCTGGCAGTATAACTTTCCAATAAAACCTTGTTCCTGCTATCTGCCTTATCAAGAACGGCATTTATAAGTGGCCTGATCGTATTAAATTTTTCGCTTACATATTTAAAATTTTCGCTTACTTTTATATGTTTCAGAAAACTGTTTTCCCCAAATAATGTGGCAACAGTCTCCATCTCTTTATATGGAGGAGGCTCCTCAAGTTTGACATTACGGCTGGCTCCGTAGCCCAATATCAGTATCTGATCTCTGAATGCGTTCCAATCGTCATTCCCGCTGATACGGGCAATTGTGTCATTATCATCGATTTGAAACTTTAAATTCACATTCATCATCGGCTCATCATGACGAAAAACGATTTTTACAGCGATTTCAAACTCACCTGTATCCTTGCCTGTTTTTACCACTTTTTTCCAGTTGTAAGGGAAAGGAACTCTTCCGACTTCATTCAGACCCAATGCCAATAACTGTAATATTAAAGATTTACCTCTTGCGTTTGTTCCTAACATCAGCGTTGTGCCTGATGAATCAAAATTTATTTTAACATCTTCAAAACATTTGATATTGACGATGTTTACATATTCGACTTTTATTTTGTCAATTTTTCCCATCATTATTATTTTTTTTCTGATTATAACGGATTTAGGGGAGCCTTAAACTTGAACTTGAACTTGAAGTTAAACTTAAACTTGAACTCAGACGTGATCATAAATGAATATTCACGTTTACGTTTAAGTCCAAGTTCACGTTCAAGTTTAAGTTCAAGTTCAAGTTTAAGGGCACGTTCACAGGGTTCCCTAAATCCGTTATAATCAGTTTTTTTCTGATTAAACCACGAAAAGTCACGAAAGAACACGAAAAGTATTTATGCCCGCAGTCAGGTCCCATTTCGTGTGGTTTGCCTGTTTCGTATGTTTCGTTATAACTACCCGGCCATAAATTTTTCTGTGCTCACCTTTGTGCCTTTGTGTAAGATATAAAATACCGGGAAATTTATGGACAGGTACTTAATCAGTCTTTTTTCATTTTGCGATAAAGCTCTTTCTTTTTGGACCATCTTTTCCAAAAGCCGATCATTCCGGATTCATAAGCCCTGTCAACAAGTTCTTCCTGAACTTTCATCCCGCCGGATTCCCCCATGGCCGCTTTTAGGCATTCTGTTTTGTCATCACAGGCAAGACAGGCATCCGGCGTGTTTCTGAGGCCGTCCTCACCTTTTGGAAAAACGGTGTCAAGTTCACCAAAGCAAGACCGATTGTTTTTTTTTATCTGTTTCATTTCATAAAATACATGAGACTGTCAATGGGTTGAAGAGAGTATTTTGAAGTAGCCATATCCTACTTGTAGTTGATCCGGGCCGCTCCGGAGTGCGGAGACTCTGCCAAACTGCAAGTTTGGTACTCCGGAGCGGTTTGTGTTTGCCACTCCGGACAATTCACTCCGGGACAATTCAGGAATTTTGCTGATTATATTCATGATTCATCCGGGCAATATGGCCCTGATCCGCAAAGCTGAAATATCTGTTATCCCCTATTACCAAATGTTCATGAACGGTTATTCCCACGACCTTGCACGCGAAAAGGAGCTGCCGCGTAATGGAAACATCCTCCGGGGAGGGATTCGGATCACCTGAAGGATGATTATGGGCAAAGATAAGCGCCGCGGCGTGATGGGTCAGAGCCGCAGAGATCACCTCTCTCGGATAAACGGAACTCGCGGTTAATGTCCCCTCAAAAAGTGTTTCACTGGCAATCACCTTGTTTTTGGCGTCTAAAAAAATGACCCTGAAGCATTCACGGGTTTTGTCCCTCATGCTGTGGTAAAGATGATCGAACAGTTCCTTTGAATTGTTGACAGCATCTTTCTTTATCAGCTTTTTTTCAAGATAACGGTCAGCAACCGCTTTTATCAGCTTGATCCCCAGCAGATTGGCGGGGCCGATCCCTTTGATCTCCTGAAGTGCTTTCGGAGATGCCTCAAATACGCCCTGGAGGGTTTTGAATTTTTCCAAAGCGTCTTTGGCGGCCTGCTTACAGTCTCTGCGAGGGGTCGCAAGGGTTAGCAGAAGTTCTATCACCTCGTAATCGTGAAATCCGCTCAGGTCCATTGTGGTCAAAAATTTTTCCCGGAGCCGCTTTCGGTGGCCTTCGCTTTTATGGGGTTTGGGGGTGTCCATAAGATTCAATCTATCTGAACAGCTTTTTCAGCCATTCAACAAAAAGGCTTGCTTTGCCATCATCAAGAAGATAATCCTGAGTCCTGACAAACCTGTAAGTAACTGCGTTTCCAAGCAGAGTGCCCGGTCTTTCCTGCCAGGCGAGCCAGGTATGAATAACCGCCTTGGATTTCTGAGCAATGGCAAACCTGTTTTTGCCGGCAGAAATCAGTTTGTCAACTTTCTTCTCCGCAACGGGTAACAAGTCGTCATTAACCGGAACCAGGAAACGAACAAAATCCTCTATCGTCCCCGCAGTCCGGTTATTCGGCATCAGCCAGATTCCGATTTTCGGCAATTCCTCGTCCTCGTCAGTCAAAATCGTGCCTTTGGGATTCGGATCAGACGGAAGGTTTTCATAACCCTGCCTGCGAAGGATACCCCTCAGCGTCTGCCATCTTTCGGACAGAAAGTCATCTGCATCGACTATAACGCCTACCACGCCTTCATGAGTTCTGGTCTGAACTGCTGTCAGAAAGAGACGAAGCAACTTGTCCAAACCGTCACAATTTCTGATTTCAAAGTCGAAAGTTATTTTCCGTCTCCTGAGAAGCTTTTCAATGACCTTTCTGTCATCTATTCCTTCTACCAATAAAATTTTCAGGAAATTATTTTTGTCTGGTTTATCTGATCTCAAGTTCCTGTTCCAATGCTAATTTCACATTTTCAATATCAACCTCCACTGCTTTGATCTTCCGCTTCTTGGGCAATGGTAACAACTTGATAATGCTTGTCTCCTCTTCAGCCCCTTTGGACAGCGCGACCTGCTGTAACGCCCAAAGCGTGTCCCGACTGTGTGTTGAGGCAAATATCTGGACATTGAATTTTTCAGCCATAAGATAGATAAATTCCCATAATTCAGCTTGCACGGACCAATGCAGACCACTTTCAAATTCATCAATCAGCAATGTGCCGTTTTCACAATGAACAAGAAAAAGAATCGTTGTGAGTATGTGAACAACTCCGCTGCCCATACTGCCCAAAGCGAAAGGCTGGCCCACATTCCGCAGTCTGATGATAGGTTTTTTGACGCCGGATGTTCCATCCACAAAGGCAAGTCGTTCAATATTTTCATCAACAATCCGTAATGCTTCAATAACATAATCTTCTTTCTCTGTTAATGCGATTTCACTCCAATATAATGATAAAAGTTTGTTACGGTCATCCATGGATAACGGCGAAACTGCCTTTACCATCTTGTGTTGTGTTTCGGCAAATGAGATTGGCAGACAATTTTTGAAATCTGATAATGGCAACTCTTCAACTTTGTTCTTATCTTCTTCTATTACCAATACAGGCTGTTTTCTCCTGTTCTTTGAATTATTGATCAGAGAGAAAGAGACACCTCTGTTTTCATCGGTCCCGATATGAATCGCATTGCCTGTCTGATTAAGCGTGATTTTCCTGTCATAAAACAATGCGGTCAGACTGTTTAAAACATTTTTCGGCTCAAAATCGTTCTCTGTCCATTCGCCCCTCTCGCAAGACAAAGTGTAAATTCGGAGGGCAATTTCATCTCTGCTGAGATAAGTTGCAATCGCCTCCAGCAAGGAACTCTTGCCCGCATTATTCTTCCCGATAATCAGATTGACCCTTTTCAGAGAATCGATTCTGAGTTCCCTGAAAAGCCTGTAGTTTTTTATATACAATGATTCCAACATGTCCAGATCCTCAGACGTCCCAAGTCTGAGACTTGGGAAGTCTTTTTATACCGACTCATCCCATTCATGTTTGAGGTCCCGGGTCATCAGCCGGTAAACCGCCTCTTTCGGAGAAACATCGTCGTAAAGAATATGATACGTTTCATGGGAGATCGGCATCTCCACATCCAATTTGCGGGAGAGATTATAAACCGATTTGGCCGTTTTCACCCCCTCCGCCACCATCCGCATTTCAGAGAGAATCTCTTTCAACTTCATTCCCTCACCGATCTTTTTCCCCACGGTATGATTCCGGCTCAGGTCGCCGGTGCAGGTCAGCACCAAATCCCCGATGCCGGCAAGACCTGAAAACGTCCGCGGCTCTGCCCCGAGCTTCAAGCCTAAGCGGCGGATTTCCGTAAGCCCTCTCGTAATCAGGGCGGCCCGTGTGTTCAGCCCCATCCCGAGGCCGTCAATGATCCCGGCAGCAATGGCAATGACATTCTTAACCGATCCGCCCAGTTCAACGCCGATCACATCATCATTTGTATAAACCCTGAAAAACGGCATGGCAAAGACCTGCTGCACAAAACCGGCCGTTTCTTTGTCCCTTGATGCCACAGTGACAACGGTGGGAAAATGCTTTGCAACCTCCTTGGCGAAACTGGGCCCGGAAAGGACTGCGAATCGGTTTCCCGGTATGTCGGGAAGCGTCTCCGCAAGCACATCGGTCATGGTTAAACGGGTCTTGTTCTCAATCCCTTTGGAAGCCGACACAATGATCGTATCCTTTGACACATGGCCGGCAATTTTCATGGCCGTCTCCCGCATTACATGGGAAGGAACGACGATCAGCACAATATCTTTGTCCGACACAACCTCGGCAATATCATTTGACGGAAACAGATTCTCCGAAAGGGAAAAGCCCGGAAGAAAGACTTTGTTTTCTCTGTCATGCTCAATCTGGTCTCTGACCTCTTTTTCAAAGACCCAGAAATCTGCTTTAAACCCCTTTTTACCAAGCAGATCGGCAAGGGCGGTGCCCCAACTGCCTGCGCCCACGACACCGATTTTTATATCATTTACATTGAATTCATTTTTCATCCTTATATATCGCCTTTATTTCTTAAATGCTTTTACAAAATCTGGAAGCTCCATATTACGTTCCATGGCTCTTTTA
>JAUCGI010000085.1 GCA_030378035.1 Desulfobacterales bacterium HSG2 | reverse complement strand
ATACGGATTCCCGGACAAGCCCTTTTTCGTGCAGGAAAGGCATTTCCTGAGTACGGAAGACGGGGAGGCAACAAATTATCGCCTTTACCGGACTTCCATATCGGAGCACATGCGGCTGTTACCGGAACGGAGCTGATGACCAGAGATCCGTCTCGGTTCGGATCATATTTTCCCTCTGTCAGGCTGATCACACCGGAGCGGAGGCAATTGTGCTGATGCCTCAGAAGAAAAATCTGATGACTGATCAGATCATTTCGGATGAGAAAGCAGCGTACATCGGCAAACCGTTTAAAACATACTTCCTCCCGCGTCCGAATTTGCAGGACGAAAAAGATAACAGGATTGCCGAACTGGCTGTGACAAGCCGGAGCGAGTTTCTCATAACAGGCAATATAAGGGATTTTGTTCAGAAGGCCGAACTGAGGTTTGAGCAGTTAAAAATAATTACCCCGGGCGGGTTTGTAAAAATGTGGAGAGATAAATATGTCTGAAGCAGGCGTACTGACTGTTCAGGTTCCCGCTGATTCAAAGCACAGAATAGCACTGGTTGCCGAGGAGCAGGGAGTCTCGGTAAACCAGCCTGCCATGTATGTGTTCACAAAGGAGATCGGGAATTCGGAGGCGGGTCAGAAGATATCGGAGTATTGGAAAGGTTATCCCCGGGAGGAGATACTGTCGGGTTTTGACGAGGTGATGGCAAAGGTGAAAGACGGACCTGTTCCCGACTGGGATAAAATTAAACAGAAAGGTGCCTGAGTGTCGGAATCAGATCGGACCACCCTGCTTTCGCCTCACAGGGCATTAAAAGCGAAAAAAACAGCCATAGCCGGGTTCAGGCAAATTTCAACGGGGAGTTCATCCGGAAACGCAAACTCTGTCCCGGACGCCTGAAATCCTATCTGCCCGACTTGCAGAGTGCGAGAAACCGCGCTGACTACAAAGCCGAATCTCTCAGCAGAAAAGTCGCCTCAGGGCAACCGGGCAAAGCCGGGGAATTTGTCGGGGCCGCTGAAAGGAGTCTGACATGATGAACTTCAAACAGGAAGAACTGACCCGTGACTTTTTTCAGACAGTCAGGGAAAGTTTTCCGGAAGTCGAACTGATCGACATCACCCCCGGTCCGGAAGATCCGAATGATCTGTGGATCAGTGTCACAGCCCCTTCGGACGAGGAGCGTGAATTCAGTCTGATGGACATGGCAGGCGGAAGAAGCGCCGACATATTGTTGGAACACGGTTACTCGATTCTAATCATGCCCACCCGGAGCCATACGGTTCCCGCGTGACAAATTTTCCGGCGCGTTCACACACAATTCTGACGGAAACCGGGTTTCCCAAAAAGCCCGGTTTCTTTTTCACCCGTTTTCTGTCCCGCAGGAACATCCGAAAAAAGCCCGCCCCTTTTATAAAATCAGATATTGCCGGGTTCGGATGCACAAGTTCAAGGGATGGCTGAAAGCATGAGAACAATCTTTCAGGCACCCTCCGGGACTCGGCAATCTCTGTTCAATCTGCCCGGCAATGAATTCGGGCTGTTCTCAGAACTTCCTCCATGACCGCTGAATCCCGCCCGGAATATCCGAATCTGTCCTGATAGCCTGCCTTGACATTCTTCTTTTTTCACTTGACATCCGTTCTGTTCTGACTTATTATTCGTAGATGAGGAAGCTGACTACCAAATGGTTCAAAAAATGGTCTGAAAAGGTTAAGTTGGGCAATCAGGAATTATTGAACTCTGTCAGAAATCTGGAAGAAGGATTATCTTCCGCTGATTTGGGGGACATCTTTTCAAAGTCCGGGTCAGAAGAAAACACAGCGGGAAAAGTTCCGGTTTCAGGACAATTCTTGTTTGCAGGAAAAATGACATCGCTGTTTTTCTGTACGGATTCGGAAAAAATGAAAAGGGGAATATCGACAGGACAGAGCTGCGATATTTCAAAAAACTGGGCAGCGACCTTCTGGCTCTGAGTCCGGAGCAGATCAGTCATCTGACAGAACAGAAGGTCCTGTTCGATCTTGAGGAGGCAGAATGAGAGAATCAGTCAGGAAGGCAATTGGTGAGACCGTCCGGGACATGCTCCGTTCCGGATTAAAGCCCTCTTTCACAAAAAAGGAGCTTGACTCACTCGGAGTTGAAATTCAGGATATCCGGATGGCAAAGGAGCGGATCAGAGCCATCAGGAAAAGAATGAATCTCAGTCAGACAGTGTTCGCGAAGATGCTCAATGTGAGCCCCTCATCTGTGAGACACTGGGAGCAGGGAAACAGAAGGCCGAGAGGTTCCGCAGTGGTTCTGCTTGAACTGCCTGAGAAATCTCCGCATGTTCTTGATTACAGGCTGAGTTGATAAGCGGAAGATATTGCCGGGTTCGGATGCACAAATTCATTCAGTCCCGCAGGGATGGGAATTTGAGGAAATGGTAAACGACTTTTTACAAAAGGCAAAAGAAAATCTGACACATCGAAGTTTAAAATGAGGGAGGTGATTTTATGATAAGCTCACTCCGAGAGGCGGCGGTGGAGACAATAAACCGTTTGCCTGAAAAATGTTCGCCGGAAGATATAATGCACAGGACAGACCTGGTCGCCCAGGTTCTCGAAGGGCTTGAGGACGCTGAAACCGGGAGACTGATAACAACCGAGGAACTTCTTGAAAGAGTTGGGCAATGGGCAGAATAAGGTGGACAGAAAAGGCGGGCGGACATCCGCGGGCAATTCATGATTATATTGCCAGAGATTCCGCCGTATATGCACGAAGACATGTCAGAGGAATCATTTATGCGACACACAAGCTTGAAATAATGCCTTATTGCGGCCGCAAAGTTCCGGAACTTGAAAATTATAACTTTCGGGAAGTCATCTACAGAAATTACCGGATCATATACCGGGTTGCAGATGCTGATGAGAACATTGAGATATTAGCGGTGATGCATGGTGCCCAAGACTTCATAACAGCGTTTAGTGAGGATTGGGAACTGCAATAGATTTGGGCATGCTGTCATGCATAATTTCCCTGTGAAACCGCGCTGACTACAAAGCCGAATCTCTCAGCAGAAAAGTCGCCTCAGGACAACTGCCGGAATACGGTTACTCGATTCTGATCATGCCACCGGAGCCATACGGTTCCCGCGTGACAAATTTTCCGGCGCGTTCACACATAATTCTGACGGAAACCGGGTTTCCCAAAAAGCCCGGTTTCTTTTTCACCCGTTTTCTGTCCCGCAGGAACATCCGAAAAAAGCCCGCCCCTTTTATAAAATCAGATATTGCCGGGTTCGGATGCACAAATTCATTCAGTCCCGCAGAAACGGCTGAAAGCATGGGAACAGTCTTTCAGTCGTTCCCGACAATCTGTTCTCGCAAGCTGACCTCATCCTGCCCTGCCTGATATTAAACGACTCGTCCGGGCAAATATCAGTCGATTTCAGATTTCAGATTTCCGCTTGACATCCGCTCTGTCCTGATTTATAGTCAATATATCATTGTCGCAGAACCTGACATAAAGGAGGTGATTTCATGGTGAACTCAGAGAGCATGGGGATGCAGAATTCGGGAGGATGATGACAACAGATGAACTTTCTGAAAAAAAGACAGCCTGCCAGAAAATTGGACAAAGAGATTGTCAGGAAAAAACTGACAGAACGGGATATTATTTATGGAATATACCAAACATTTCAACGAAATGCTCGAAGAACGGAACATCCGCCAATCCTGGATCGAACAGGCCGTTCGTAATCCGGATCGTACGGAAAGCCGTGAGGACGACACACGTCATTTCATCAGACAAATCCCGGAACATGGAAACCGATGGCTCCGGTGGTGGTGAATGTGAGTGTTCGTCCGAACCGGGCAGTGACTGCGTTTTTTGAGAGACGCCTGAGGAGAAAAAGCCATGAAAATCAGAGTTGACAGAGAGAACGACGCACTTTACTTCCGCCTTGACGAGACCCGGGTTGTCGAGTCTGAGGAGGTCCGGCCGGGTGTCATCCTTGATTTTGACGAGAATGATCAGGTGGTCGGGGTCGAGTTTCTGAAGCTGTCCCGCAGAGTTTCCCATGAGGAACTGGCTTCCATAGTGTTTCAGGCCGCATGATCCGAACACATTTACGCACATTCCGCCGGAAACCGGGTTTTCCCAAAAAGCCCGGTTTCTTTTTCGCCCGTTTTCTATCCCGAAGGAACATCTGAAAGCATGGAAACAATCTTTCAGTCATCCCGCGGGACTCGATGATTTCTGTTCAACCCGTCACCCGGCAATGAATTGCCGGGCTGTTCTCAACCATCCCTGCGGAGTTGGGAATGTGGTATCACCTCTCATAAATCCTCCGGGACTGAATCTGCCTTCCGAGCTGCGAAATCCCCGTTTTATCCTGTTTACAGTTTACAGTTTACAGTTTACCCGGCATCTTGACATCTGTTCTGATTTGCTTTATTTTTGTTACTCGACTTTGGCATTTTCGAGAATAATATAATCCCTTTAAAACAGAGATCCGGGAACGGCGGATCCGAATTATACGGAATCACATCCCCTTCGAGGGGGTGTGCGCATCCGACTGTCACCTGGAGCAGCATGGAATCGCCTTCGGGCCTGTATGTTATCTTCCTTCTTCAACAAAATGATTGTTGCCCTGTTTACATTTTCAATTGACGGCATTCTTCATCCTCAGCCCCTTATTTTCCCGTTTTGATGTAATTTTGAAGAAGCACACCGGCTTTTTTGTAATAACCTTGAAAAAATACGCTGTAAGAACAGAAATATCCTCAGTGATTCAGAAATAAAATAATGGTCAGGTAATATGATGTTATTTCAGCCGGATACGAAATGTGCCAAAAAATATTTTTCCGGCTGTTTCAGCCCGGTCCGAAGATGGCGGAATAATGTTTTGTTCCCGCTGTCCAAAAAATTTACAAAACAGCCGGGAATATGGCACGAAGCTTGCATGCGGACATTCTGTCCCCGATTTTATGAAAAAGTTTGCATTTTTTTTACTGACATGGTAATTCTGATTTTTTGGTGACTGTTTTTTCTGATCATGACGCTTTCAGGGGAGGCCGTTCCCTACCTGAAATCAGACTTGCGTTTTATGTCTGACGGGTCGCTGACGGTGACGCCTGAAATCAGACCCGCACTTGCACTCAGACTTACACCCGGAGCATTTTCAGGCCGTGGTCCGAGTCTGAGTGCAAGTGCGAGTTTGAGGTTTAAGTGCGAGGGCCTCTCCCAAATCCGTTATAATCAGTGTTTTTTTTATTCGGTATGATAATCTTGCTGGTATGGCAATTTTAATTTTCAGTGACTGGTTTTTTTTACTGGCATGGCAATTCTGATTTTCAGTGACTGGTTTTTTTTACTGGCATGGCAATTTCGGTTTTCGGAAATATTTTTGTGACTGCGGAGGAGGAATGACAGGGATGAGAAAAACAGGAATGATATTCGGAGCAGTGCTGATTTATGTTCTTGCGGCACTCGGAACCGCCGGGGCCCGGGAAATTCTCCCGGGACAGGAGACAGTCAGAACCTGTGGCCGGACAGGCGGCAGCGGGCAGACACCTCCGGCGGAGCCGGAACCCTGCGGCGAAAGCGCCCGGCAGCGCGGGATTCCGGGAAAACCCCGGAAGCGGAGGAAATGCGCTTCCCGCCCGTCCGGCCGGAAAATCGGCAGGGGAAAAAAGAAGAAAAAACGGAAACAGGGAGGCGGTTCTCTGAAAAAAACCGCCGGACGGAAAAAGGGAGGGAAGGAGACAAAGCGGGAGAAAAAACTGAAAAAGGACATGATCTTCTCGCTCCGCAGGACAGTCTCACATTATTTTCCCGACCTGTTCGACAGAATCGGCGAGCTGGAGGACTGTCGGAAAAAGAGGCATTACGAACTGGCGGAAGTGATAATGGCCTGCGTGCTCATGTTCATCTTCAAAAAGGGATCCCGGAATGCGATGAACAACGAATGTTCGGAGGAGATCTTCGGAAGAAACTGTGAGAGGATTTTCGGACTGCGTCTGTCGCATATGGACACAGTGGACAAAGTGATGAGGATGCTGGATGAGAGTCAGCTGGAAAAACTGAAAACGGAGCTGGTGAGGGTGCTGATAAACAGAAAGACATTCCGCAGACACAGGATTTCCGGCACATATTACAGGATAGCCGTTGACGCAACCCGTGTGATGAATGTCGGCGAGGGACACTGCGACCGCTGTCTGCACAGAACTTCCAAAAAGGGCAAGGTGACGTATTTTCACAATGTCCTGGAAGCCAAACTGGTATGCGGGAACGGTTTCTGCATTTCTCTCGGAACAGAATGGGTGGAGAACCCCGAGGGGGATTACGACAAACAGGACTGCGAACTGAAGGCATTCGCACGGCTGGCGAAGAAACTGGGGAAGGACTTTCCGCGCCTGCCGATATGTGTCGTGGCTGACGGACTGTATCCCAATCAGACTTTCTTTCGCATTTGCGAAGATCAGGGATGGGCGTGGATTGTCACCTTCAAGGACGGCAATCTTCCGACAGTGTGGGAGGATGTTCTCGGTTTGCAGAAAATCACAGAAAAAAACATGCGCCGGGACGTGATATTCAGGCGGGACAGGACAATCCTCCGTGCCTATGAATGGATCAACAACATTGACTATCACGGCTTTGAACTGAACTGGTTCGAATGTGTCGAGGAAGCGGGGGATGAGACAAAGCGGTTTGTTTACATAAGCAGCCTGGAAACAGACTGGCACAGTGTGCTGGAAATGACGGAATCGGGACGCATGCGCTGGAAAATAGAAAACGAGGGGTTTGACGCTCAGAAAAATCACGGTTACGGGCTGGGTCACAAGTATTCCGAAGTGTCCATGACGGCGATGAGGAATTACTACCAGTGCATGCAGATTGCCCATATGATCAACCAGCTGTTCGAACTGAGTTCGCTGTTCAGACCGCTTCTGACAGGAAAAATGACGGTGTGTCACCTGTGGGCACATATGCTCGGAGAGATGAGACATCGGAAACTGAGCCTGAAAAAGCTCGGAAAGCTTATGAAACGGAGAATTCAGCTTCGTTACGAGTGACATGGAAAGGAGACACCCCGCTCCGAAATACGGGGAGAACCTTCCGACACGAGAAAGGCGGCAAACGGAAACATAAACACAGACCGATCTGAAAAAAAAAATATCCCGATCCGGAAAAAAAATTCGATCCGAATCGGAAGAGAGGACAGGCATTTCTCATCACAGACTTTTTTTATTCTTCATCTTCCTCCTATTTTTTTTCTGAATCACTGAATATCCTTGACTTATTATATTCCAATGGTATGTTTAACACTGTTTATGGTAAAACAACATATTCTAACAGGATACTGTCAGACAAAGGAGATTGCGTTTATGAAACGTATGGCAGAACAGGAACTAACCAACTGGAAGAATTCTTCCCGTCGCAAACCGCGGCATCCTTCATAAAAGCCGAAAGTAGTTTACACTTTTTTCCAATCAGAGCCGGCGGCCGGCATTTCATGTCTCACACAAAGGCACAAAGGCACAAAGAGGCACAAAGGAACAAAAAAGAGTTCACCCTGACACCCGAAAGTGTAAACCGACAAATGAAGGATGCCCAAGCCGCTTATTATTCGGGGCCCGTACCTACTTTTTTGTTATGATAAGTACCTGATCAATAATTTTTTGTCTCTTTCCGCCAGACCAGCAATCAGGAGGCATACATCAGAGGAGAGCTTCACCTTCACGGCGATTTTGTCGAATATATGACCATGTAAACCCGGAATGTTGTGAAAAGCCATGATCACTTCCCAAATGTGTTAGAAATTATAACATAGTCACTTTTAGCATCATTATCTCCAATCCAGAACTTAATTTCATATCTTCCGACACAAGCTCCGGAA
Source organism: Desulfobacterales bacterium HSG2 (assembly GCA_030378035.1). Lineage (GTDB taxonomy): Bacteria > Desulfobacterota > Desulfobacteria > Desulfobacterales > 4be13 > JAUCGI01. Next base: position 12,625 of record JAUCGI010000085.1, on the reverse strand, counting down.
GAAACAAGTTCAAATTTCTTATCTGCAACCACAATTCTGTTCTTACTAACCTTATAATCGTTCAGAGGTATAAAAAACCAGTAAACCTGAGCATAGTCTGAAGCCATATACCATAACCTTGGTTCTTCTCCAATTTCAGACTCAGCATAGTCAGCTCTTAACGATATTGAAACCTTGCAGGCAACAGAAGCGACCGGAGTGACTTTTAACTCAGTTATCCTGATTTGTCTGGCAACTTTTGTTTGCTCATCTGAGGAACTTGGCTGAGATGTTGCCTTTGCCAATGCCACCGGCAGCGTCACATCCTGATTTTTTATTTCCACCCAGGAGCGGTAAGACCTGTATCCGCTACGGGTAACATAAACGTCATATCGGCCTGGTTTCAGCTTGATGCCAGGATAGTATCTGGGCCTGATGTTCATGATCCTGATGGTACTGTCTGATGGCGCAGCTTCAACAGTGAGACTATAAGTATCGCTTGCCGCATGCACAAATGCACAGGTAAACCATGGAATCAAAACCAGCCAAAGATATTTTTTCATGTCTTTCTCCGATCCTTCGGTACTGTTTTTTAGAATTTCCCCTGCCACGCCTGATTGTGTACGATTCTGTCAATCGGAAGTGAATTGAGATCTTTCGGCATTGTGTGTTGGGAGTAATATAATGCATTCTCTTTCCTGAACAGGTTGGTTGGAAAACCAGGATAATGCCAAACGACTTTATCCTGAATATGAGCTTTACAATCACACACCCTCGCAAGGTTAAAGTTCTCGCCGGTGCCGGGGCAAAATCGCATAATACCAACCAGCACCTCCGGCACATGAAGTGAATATGACCAACCCGCATGTTTTGCCAGTTCAAGTCCCTGCACTATGTTGCTTATTTCGCAACGGCGGACATTGAGCTTCGAAAAAAAACTTATTACAGACGGCTTGTCTGCCCAGCTTTGCTGAAGGTGGCCAACCAGCAAAGATGATGGCGGTTTATACTTCAGTAAGCAGGACGTGCCGTCAACATGCATGACCTGCCGGGTATTTCCATACTGAGCCTTTGATTTTACCATCCTTTTTATGCGCGGATCAACATGCTGTGCCAGAAGCGGTCTGCCGATTACAGGCCGGCATATTCCATTTTTGCACAGATAGTGCAACATTCCCCAGTCAGAGCAAACCACCTCAGGATTGCTGCAAATTCCGAGCAGAGAGTCAATCAGCCGACATGTATTATCAAACCCCTTATTGGTAAGAAAAGGAGTGATCAGCGTTACTTCCATCCCTTTATCCGCAAACATTTTTGCCAATTCGCATGCTTTTTGCGGGCAGGGGAGAATATGCTCACATGTCTCATGACCAAAGTAAACCCTGTCGGAGGAAATCTCATCGCATATTTCTTTACGCCAGTCAATCATGACAGCTTTTTCCACTGCCTTTCTCCTGATGCATATTGAAATTGATAATAACATTTGTTGCCGAAACACGGTTCACCAAAAGTTTCTTCATATAATTTCCGAATCTTTTTCAATGCTATTTCATGGTCCTGACAAGAACCTGCAATATCTGCTGCTTCACGAATAAAATTCACCGCTCTGATTATCATTTCAACCGGGTATGCACGACCGGCAATTTTAAAATATTCAACACCATAACCGAAAAGAGTCATAAGCATACATGCCGCACAGTGCGGACTATGAAAATCATCACGCTCAGGATAAACAACCTGCTGATAATCTGTTCTCCAATTGATCTGACAACCATGTCCTTCATATTCAGGATCATGAGACAGAACAATCGGCAAAGATTTTCCGGGAATAATTTCATAGTCAAACTCTGAAGGAACATCCGAAGGAATCCGCACATCATGAAAAAAACCGCACCATCCGTCAATGAAAAGGCATTTCTGATTCATTACAATGACTTCATAAGCAATGTCCGGCCCTGATAAAATCAAGGCTCCGATCTCTTCAATAAAAAGGTCGCGGGGCAGAATTATCCGTGAGATGCCCAATTCTGCAAAAAAGGCGGCACTTGCGGAGTTGAACACGCCGGCCAATGTTGACAGATGCAGTTCAAGAGAAGACGCTCTCTCCCTCAGTCCCATGATAATGCCCGGATCATTCAGAATGACAGCATCTCCGCCGTTTTCCTCCCACATCTGCAGGATGTCCCAAATGAACGATTCCTGAACCTTTGAATAACGGGCATTGATCGCCAGAGAAACAGAACAGTCATAATTGTGCGCTGTCTGAATTACGGTCCTGACTTCTTCCATATTCCTGATATGAGAAAGTTTCCCCTGTCTTCTGGTTAACTGATCGGATTCTCCGAATATTCTGCTCCAGTCATCCGGCATTACACCAAAATAAAGCTCTTTCGCACCGGCCTTAATACACGCCTCTGCTTCTTTTACCGAGCAAACCGGCGCCGCTATTTTCAGTCTGTTCGTATGCATCTGCTACAACCCTGAGTCAAGCGTTATTGCCTGCCTTAATTCATCAAAGGAGTTCACGAATCCGTTTTCAGCCAGATATCTGACACCTTTTATGGCAATTCGGAGATTTCTTTGCCGCATCTCCGCAACATGATTTTTATTTCCCAATCCTTTTTCATGAAAATCAAGCACTGCAAAAAAGGTCCGGGCAACCGCATCATCAAGCAGACAGATTATGCGCATAAGTTCCCTGTGTTCTGATCTCGACTGTTCCTCAAATCTGCACTGCGTGAGAAGAGGCGGTAATGAACAAAGAGCATGCATAGATGGCGGCCCGAGGGGGCTGAGTGCATCCAGCAGATCATTGTAAAATTCTTGAATTCCCGGGTAAATAAAAGGAAGAGACTGAGGGCCTGATATTTCAGGATCAAGTTGTCCGCTGCGCATGGCTTTTTTATAAAACACCGAACCGGGCATAGCATCCATCCTGTTAATCGCCGATCTGTATTCAAGAAGCCTGTGCTCACGAAGTTTGTTTGCAAAGCGTCTGATACCCTGAAAGGTTGAGTGGGTATGGAACATCAGCACACCCACATTTATCTCAGCACCCCCGCGGCGAATCATCTCCACATATTGCCAGGGGTCCGAAGTCCACGGCCGGTTCCAGCGTTTGTAATCTTCCGTTTCGTCAGATTCAATACCCATAAACACATATATCAGCCCCACCTTTGTCAGCAGGTTCACAGCTTCCTCATTTAACGTATCCGGCCTGACCTGGATGCCGAAAGATATTTGCAAACGCCTTTTCCGAATTTCATTGGCAAAACCGCGGGCACGTTGCAGAGCAAGGCTTTTTGTCCCTAAAAAGTCTTCGTCAACAAAATTGAATGCACGGGCAGCATATTTTCTGTTTAAAAAAGAAATTTCATCTGCAATATTAACCACCGAACGTCCTCTCCATTTATTTGCTGACACACCGCTCATGCCGGGAGATGAACAGTATCGACATTTCCCGCAGCAGCCACGGGACCCTTGGAGATTAAAGGCCCAGTTGTTTGCAAGTATCTGATCAGCAAAAGGACGGATCGGAAAGGGTAATGTGTCCAGATTTTCAACAGGTTTGCTCTTGTAGAGACGATCCGCATTTGTCAGGCTGTTCTGGTCATTTTTTTTAAGACTTTCCTTTTCCCAAAGCTTTCGCATCTCATCCAAACCATTCTCACCCTCATAACAGACGATCTGAAAATCGGACGGCAATTGTCTGAGAGCCGTTTCAGGTTCGGTGGAGATAAAATTTCCTCCGGCCAGCCAGTGAACTTTGCGGCCTTTCAATGCTCTGATGCATTCGCTGTGAATCGGAGCAACAAACTCTGTTTCAAGCGCGGTGGTTAAGGAAAAACCAATAGCATCCGGCTGAAAAGAAACGGCACGGCGAGCCAGCTTCTGATCGCTGAGGAAACCCAAAGTGCTGTCAAGAATCAGGACTTTGTCTCCCTGACTCTGTTTATGGGCGGCCAAGTATTCAAGGCCGAGCGGTTCCTGTATCTCAGGATCATAATACGGGCTGTAATTACGAGGACGAATGAACACCCATCTCATAGAGAAAAACTCTTTAATTTAGTTCTTGGCAACAACAATCTTTATGCCAATTATCATATATAGTATGAATAAAAACCATTCAAAAAAACTGTCACTGCTGAAATTTGGAATTCCCCAGGAAACAAAATAGCCCAAAGTGCCGAAAATCATAAAAAACAATATGCTTTTCCCTAAGAACGCAATAAAAAAAAGTGAAACAAACAGGAAGATGAGTATTAAAATAAGTGTAACCCACCATTCTTTTTTTCCCCCCAATATCCCGGTTTTCCAAAATCTGGTTTCTGATTTTCCCATCGATTGCAGGTCAGCTTTGGATGACATCTGCAATTTTAGTACTTGTCTGTTCATCCTGTGCAGAGTTTTAATCTTGCCAGTTTCACCCTTTTTTATCATCTTTCGCAAAAGATTGTCAGCTTCCTTATACTTTTTGTTAAGGCTCAGGTACCAAGCGTAATTGTAAACAGATTGCGGAACATCTTTCTGCATTTGAAATACCTGACGGGCCAGTTTTTCAGCCTTTTCCCTCTGCCCGTTTCTTTCATAAATTACCGTGAGGTTAATCAGAGCGGGAATGTAGGTTTTGTCCAATTTCCTGACAACTTCGAGTTCTATCTGTGCTATGAGATCATTTTCAAGGTGCATCTGAGCTAAAGCGAGATTATTTCTGGCATCAAGATGAGTCGGAGAGAGTCTCAGAACTTGCTTATATTTATCACAAGCACTTAACAGCTCCCCCTGATTGTAATTTTTGTTTGCTTTTTCAAAAACTGAGGCTGCCTTTTTAGAACTTTTCTTTCTTAGCTTTTTTTGATACAGCGATGCCCAGTTTGTGATAACAGCTTGAACCGGATAGCACGTTCTGCAAGGATTCAGTTCGATTAAAGCCATCCAGATTTTACTGCTTTCAAGCCTCACCTTTGACTTTCCTGATTTAAGGGTTCTGTCAATTTTACTTATCAGTTTCTCATATCTCTCATCATGAGGAATCGTGACATCATAAGGAATCGTAAGTTTTGTGTGATACATATCCTTGGCAGTCTTGAATGTATGCACATCATTGCCTGATGATTTTTTGGAATGCACACTTATCTGCGCATATTCATTCTTTTCTTTCTTTTTGGACCAAACCTCTGCGGATCCGGATATGGCCAAAACAGCGATAACTGAAACCAGAATCTTAAAAGACAGGTATTTAACGGTTTTACACATGCTTCTCCTCCCAGAGACTTCTCTTATCTGAATCACCGGTTCACAACGACGAGTTTGTTCAATCAGAGGCAGCTTGTTCATAAACTGAGTTAATGAACCGGTGCGCATCTGCATCCGTAGCCACCTGATCTGTGCCCCACACAACCGCAGCTTCTGTGCCCCACACAACTGCAACTTTTGTGCCCCACACAGCCACACGCAGATTGACAATTGCATACCGGCACACACTGGCAAGTGTTAACCTTGTTGCAGGAACAATATGTGCCCGCCACCGAGTGACATGAGCATCCGTTAAGAGATTGTTCCTTATTTTCTTTTTGAGCATCAGCAAAAAATGTTTCAAGACCGGGACGGGGAAATTCTTTTTCTTTAACAATAATATAAATCTCCGGACTGTCATCTGATTTCTCTGAAATTTTTTTAGGGCGGTCATCAGGTTTGTCCTGCATAACTTAACCTCCTGTGCTTCTGATAAATGGGTGTCCCATCTGCCCCCGTCATGTTATTCCGGTCAAACTGAAACGCGGACATTTTCCGACTTCGGCGGCGGATTCCGGGTCGGAACTGAAAAAATGTCCCATTTTTTCAGTTCCGCCCGGAATGACACATGGAGAGGGGACGCACCCGATAAATGTATCTCAGATTTCTGTGTTTTTTACAATATTTTCAATGCTGCTCAAGGTTAGCGCTCTGTTTAATTCACACCGTGAACTTCCGCTGTGAATGAATTCACCCTTCTTTTCAAACACTTTTGCCAGGCAGTCACCCGCGCAATGCCACTTGCAGAAACAATCACTGCAATAAGAGATGTTTTCAACTGACAACTTTCGGAGAAGCCTTAATCGCTGGTGATCAAATATGAAAGATTTTTCATTTGGGTCATAGCGTCCATAATGAAACAATTCTGCACGGGGATCATCAGTTTCTGTAATTTCATAACATGAGGTGGCAATACCCTCAGGCAGCACAGAGAATCCGTCACCAGGGGCGGCACAGAACTTTGAAGTGATAACATCAATTCTCGCGCCGCTGTAAAACACTTTCACACCCTTTCTCTGCCCCATTTCGGCAGCCCTGAGATAATTGCTGACAAAGTCATTGTCATCGGGTGTTTCTTCACCGCTGCTGATACACCTGCCGCACATCCAGACCGGCTCCATGTGAATATACTCCGGGTTGAAGTCTGAAATGAACATTTCCACAGTGTCAGCCATTTGATTTACTGTGGCAGATGTCACAGTTGCACGGATTCCATAGCGGAATCCCTGTTTGTCGAAATACCTTATCGTTTCACTGACTTTATCGAAAGATCCTTTGCCATTTTTCTTTGGGCGGTTATAATCCTGAACATACTCGGGACCGTCTAAGGAAATATTTAATGTGGTGAACTTTTTTGCAATATACTCTCTTTTTCGTTGAGAGATCAATCCGTTGGTTGCGGCAAATATCTCAACATCCAACCCCGTTTCCTCTCCTTTCTGATGACTATATTCAACACACCGGACCATCAGATTCCATGCCAGCGTCGGTTCTCCGCCGCCATGAAAACCAACAGCGAATTTTTTGCTGCCTAACAGCCCGGCATTTTCAGCAACAAGATCAATTGCCGATTTGGCCACCTCCCATGGCATATCCACATTTTTCTTACCTGCCTCGGCATAACAGTATCTGCATCTGAGATTGCATTGGCTCGTTAAAAAGAGTGTGACCTCATGCGGGCAAAATTCGTATTTTTCAGGGAAAACCGGCGGAGAGGGAATAGGATCGCCGAGGAGTTTTTGCTCTTTAAGTGTTTTGATGGCTTCTGTGCCTGAGGAGTCCAAGTCGGCTTCACCGTTTTCCAAATATTTTGCAACAACATTCACTGTTGATTCATTAACTACGGCAACGGACCGGCGCAGCGCGGCGTAAAGATAATATTTTCCGTCTTTTCGAGGAATAACAAAAATTTCCTCTTTTTGTTTCGGATTTACATGCATGGAAAATCACCAGGTATCAATGACATTTATGTAAAAAGGTTCTTTCAGAAAATTCATCATTCCCAACTGTGCAATGAAAAGGGCAATATTTGTGTCTTTAAGCCGATTCCTCTGAATATCAATCTCCGAAACAAGGGCTCGGGATATATCTTCAACCCTGTGTTTTCCGTCAAGTCTCTTAATAACCAGTTCACCGATATGATTAATCGCGCACAAAAACGGAGTCGGGCTGTCAATTCTGCTTATCGTTATCATTCCATTTTCGCTGTCCCTTCCGAACTTTACATCATCCTTAAGTTCAGGACAATCCATCGATATTCCCTTTTTAGAATAACCATTAGGAAACAAGGGACTTTGTAATAAAAAATAACCGGATATGCTTACCGTAGCCGTCCCGAGGGATATAATGAAATTTCTCCGATTCATTTTTTTGGGTTTGTCAATACCCGTTTCTTTATTATTATTTTGAGAACTGTCGATATTTGCGGTTGGTTCTTTCATAAATTCCTCCGGTTTTATATTGATAGCCCTTCAGGGTTCATCCCGGACTTTACAATTTGCATTTGGGCTACCAAGGCCCAGAAAGATTTGTCATATTTCTTCTTTCGGTTCATCCCGGACTTTACAATTTGCATTTGGGCTGCCAACTTAAAGCGGGATATTTTTGTAACAATTCATACCACGAACACACGAAACAGGTGAAACACACGGAACGGGGAATTACGACTTAATCGCGGGCATAAATATTTTTCGGGTGTGTCCCACTCCACCTGTCATTCCGGGCAAAACTGAAAAAATGGGACATTTTTTCAGTTCTGACCCGGAATCCACCGTTGCCGAAGCCGGAAAAATGTCCGTCTTTCAATTTGGCCGGAATGAAATGATGGGTAGATGGGACACACCCTATTTTTCGTGTTCTTTCGTGTTTTTTCGTGGTCTGATATAAGGTGTCCCAGCTTAAATTAATAGCCTGCATTTGTAACAACTTTTTTGTGTTTGTCAGACAATTTTTTACGAAATTTTCCCAGCATCACCACTATTTTTCGACACAATTCCTGTGTAAAATCATAAGTGTCTGAATCACCCTGTAATCTGATCTGCCAGCAGATAATCGGTTTATGTAACAGACTCTTTCATGCATGTCAAGCATTTTTTTTATGAACTTTTTCCATCATCACAACCGCTTTTGACATGATTCTTACATAAGATTGCCGGATCACCTGTCAGCAGACAACAAAGCCTCTGTAACAGAGTCTTTCTTGAATGTGAAATCTGAAGAATGAAATCTGAAGAACGAAGGATAAAACCTGATTATAATGGATTTAGGGGAGGCTCAACGCAGAGGTCGCGGAGAACGCGGAGACACGCGGAGATATCAGCGGACCGGAGCGGGGGATCACCGCCATCAGGCCGGGGAACACGGCCGGCCGGGGAGGACATTGTCTCAGGCACTGTCGGGCCGCTCCGACTCCCAACCCGGTGGGCGGCGGGGCGGAGGATCCGGGCGATTTCCTCCGCGTGACTCCGCGTGACTCCGCGTCCTCCGCGTTGAGTTCCGCTCAGACAGACAGACCATGGCGGGTCAGAGGGAGGCTCCCCTAAATCCGTTATAATCAGGATAAAACAATTTACAAAATGTAGAACAATTTTTCAAATTGTTTCCCTTGGCACAAACACAAAACAAAACAGATTCTTATTTCAGGCGGTAAAAAACGCGGAGGTTCAGTTGTCGGTTGTCAGTTGTCGGTTGTCAGTCGTCAGTTGTCAGTCGTCAGTTGCAACGGACAACGGACAACTGACAACTGACAACTGACAACTGACAACCGGAAACCGGAAACCGGAAACCGACAACCGACAACAAATTCAGTCATTCAAACTGTTACGATAAACTTCTGAAACGCCGTATGTTCCGTCATGCCCGGTCAGCAAAATATCCAGATCGCCGTCATGATCATAATCGTCCCAGACTCCGGAGCCGTCATACACCCCGGTCAGATTCGTCTGTATCTCCGTAAAAAGCCCCTCGGTGTTCTGATAGATTTTGGAAATGTTCTCCCCCCCGTCATTACCCGTCAGGAGAATATCCAAATCCCCGTCATTGTCATAATCGCCCCAGTCCCCGGAGCTGAAATAAACGCCGGCCAGGTTGGTGTAAACATAAGAGAAAACGCCGTTGTCATTTTCATAGACCTCAGATACGCCATGCCCGCTCAGAAGGATATCCGGATCCCCGTCACCATCATAATCCCCCCAGGCTGCGGAACCGTTTCTGATGCCGGTCAGTTCCGCGTGGATATCTGTAAACACGCCATTGTCGTTCTGATAGATTTTAGATACCGGCATGGTATCGTCATAGCCGATCAGAAGAATATCCGAATCGCCGTCACCGTCATAGTCACCCCAGGCCCCGGAAGCATAATAAAGGCCGATCAGTCCTGCGTGAATATTTATAAAATGTCCTTGGCGGTTCTCATAGATTTCGGAAATGATCCGCTCCCCGTCATAACCGGAGAGGAGAACATCCAAATCCCCGTCATTATCATAATCTCCCCAGACCGCGGAACTGTGAAAGACCCCGGGCAAACCCGCGTGAATATCCGTAAAAAAGCCGTTATCATTCCGATAGACCCTGCATAAGCCTCCTGTGCCGTCATAACCGGAGAGGAGAATATCCGGATCGCCGTCATTGTCATAATCGCCCCAGTCCCCGGAACCGAAATAAACGCCGGCCAGATCCGCACCCATATCCGTAAAACGCCCGTCATCATTACGATAGATTTCAGCCCTCCCTGCTGAACCGTCATATCCGATGAGCAGGATATCCGAATCGCCGTCATTGTCATAATCCCCCAATATTGCCGAGGAATTCCTGTAAACGCCGGGCGATCCCATGTATGTTTCTGAAAAAGATACTTTTTGCGTGGTAAACACAGCTTCCGCGGATATGATTTTATTATCCGTCTCATCTTCCACCCCCAAAAGAATGACGTAATACGTCTCGCCGCTGTCGAGCAGCAGGATCGGATCAACGGTAATGAGCGTCTTTTCAGGATTGATCCCGGCTTCGTAATCAACAGGCTCTCCCTCCGCATTTTCAAGCCTGACAAGGGTGTTCACATTGGTATCTGTAATTTCACTGTGATTTGCGAGGCGGACAGGATTCTCAAACCGGAGCGTAATATTTTCGTTGACAGGCACGTCTGTTGCCTCGATACTCGGATGAAAGGTGACTCTCGGTGCCAGTTTCCCGGCCTGTGTGATCTGAACGGTTCTCGGGCCGCCGATTGAAGGCCGGGAGCATATGCGGATTTTCCCAATCCTGCGCTCACCCGGATTGGCGTCATACCGTAAGAGAATGATGCCGCTCTCGATCCCGGAATACCCGCTGATAATGGTCAGCCATGAATTCTCAGACGACGCGGTCCACTCCGCTGTTGTTTCATATCCGTTTTGGACATAGAGGATTGCCACACCGCTTTGCTCAGGCACTTCCAGCTTATCGGGCGTCACGGACAAAACCGTCGGAGGCCTGCTTATGGTAATCTGCTGATAAGCAACATTATTATACTCATTGCTCTCCTCGACCGCATTATCCGCGTCAATATGAAACAGGATAAACCAGTTTCCCGGGATCACATCCCGGGGGATCATCAATATTCTTTTTCTCAGTTCAGCCCCGTAGCTCAACAGGGGCGCAATATCGCCATCATTCAGAATAATGTCATCCGGTCCGTAATCGATATCTGCTGACAGAGAATATCGTAAAACAACCGGATCCCCCGGGTCGATGCCCTGATTCCCCACCTCACAGGAGACGGAGATGGCTGTGCCCGCTTTTGCTGTCAGAGGGACTTTTGCATCCTGAACAATCAGGTCAGCACCTGTCGGCCGAGCCGTCGGGATCGGCATGATTCCGAAAACACCTGCCTGACCGTCAGCAAAATTTTCATCATATACCGGTGTCATGTAGCTCAGATAATAATAGCCATCATAAGCACCGCCCCAGCCCCAGTTAAAATGAAAGTTGTGTTCGCCCTGATATCCGTCACAGACAAACGCATGACCGGCTCCTCCGCTCCTGCCTCTGTAAAGAACAGGGTGGCCTGCATTCAGTTCAGCCCTTATCATATCTTTCCATTCGTCATCCGAATAATCCGATTTCCGGAGATAGTCCAGGGTGTCATCATAGTCAAAGTAGGTTTTCAATGCATCCGCGGCCTTCTTCAGAGAGGTGTAAGAGCCGCCAGGCCCGTACTCCATATCAACCGAAACGCCGCAGTGATAGAGAAGTGTTGCAACAGCAGGATTGGGGGAGGAGACTGAGTTCGGCATTTCAGCCCAGCGATAGGTTGTTGTTCCGAAATCAGCCGACTGAATTCCGTAGCGGGGATAGTTTTCAGGGATGTATGCATGAGTCCCGACACCTGTTCTCGGATAGCCATAATATTTCATGATCTGCCCCATTGCCGTAGCCACACAGCCGGCAGGCGTATATCCGGGGCATAAGTCATTATAATATCCCCTCTGACCCCAGACAGTTTTTAATAACGGTTTTAACAATCTGCCTCGTTTTCTGCCAAAGCGATTTCTGCTGACTTTCAGCCGGTCCCAGGCATCTTTTGTTTCCGAAAGAGGGGCTGTCCTTTTTTTTCTGGCCTGACCTATCTGCTGTCCCACATTCTTCATCCACTCATCGAATGCCGGAGGGCGGGGTCCGTCAGAATAACCGCCCTTTTCAGAATAGGCAATCACAGGGTAAACCGTGTCCTCGGCAGAAACGATGGTCCATCCCCCGGATTTGAATGTGAATACATAATAGTATCGATTTTCCGATCTTTTATTCCCGGTCCGTACTTCCGACAGATGCTCTTCCCCGGTAGCTTTGCCTGTTTGTTCACCCATCCAGTTTATGGCAATCTGCGCCGCGGTTTCAACAGAGACAGGAGCGGCAAACGAAGTTCCGCCAAAAACCGCGGAACAGGTTAAAAGAATAATTAATTTTTTCATCATTACGTTTCCTTTCCAAATTCTAATAAAGTTTTAAGTGTAAATGATCGGGCTTACCACGCCCGGTTCGGATGACAAATCCGAAGCATCCCTGCCGGATTTGTCAATCCGGCACCCACAACTATCTGTAGCATATTTCATGCCAAAGTCTCTTTTTCAAGAATTGGTGAAGCTGTTTCTGAGTAAAAAACATTGTATAATCAATGAGATATGGCTTGAAAATTTTTTTTTCAAAGTTCAGATTTGGGCATTCGGAAGAATAAGAAGTGACAATTTTTGTCAAAAATTGTGACAATTTTTGTCAAAAGTGACAATTTTTGTCAAGTACAAGGATTTCACATAAGCTCCCCTGCCTTTCAGGTCAGTTCTTTCCTGAAAGAAAACCGCGGGCATATAAATTGTTT
>JAUCGI010000084.1 GCA_030378035.1 Desulfobacterales bacterium HSG2 | reverse complement strand
TTACATCATCCGTCTGTTCTCCAAACACCTGGGCAGGAAAAGAGTCGAAAAATTAGAATCTTTTGAAGAGGATGATAGCAAAGAGCACGAGGAGGAATCAGAAGGGATCAAAGCCATTGTGGAAGAGACGGGACTGGTAGCGGTCGAATATTGTTTTCCGGATGCATTGGATAAAATTATAAACAATTATAAAGAGTACGCATTATTCATTGCTGACAGAAATCTGTCCGAAAGCGAATATTATCCTGATGAAGTCAGCAAAGTTGACCCGGATTACACTCAGATTCAGTATGACGACTATTTTGAGCGTGAAGGCGACTATCTTTTTTATAAACTGGCTCTGATAAAGCGTGCGGATATTATAAAGAAGTTCTATTATCTGACAGATCATCTGGCCGAAGAAAAGAAGATTAGCGGCCACCATGACATAGCAATGCTTGTTGACATGAAAAAGTTCAGTAAGGACAATTTTGTCAGAAAGGGCGATGACAGGGCTTTTAAGAGATTACATCAGCTCATTGACAATATTGAGATTTCTGATATTAGAAATGAAAACAGAGCTTATTTTAAGATTTTAAGAGATAATATTGATGAAAAAGCCAGCCGGAGACTCCTTCATGTACTTTACAACAAAGATTCCGATAAAAAAGAAACCATTGTCAATAACCTGGAATTGCTGAAAAGCATTCTGGAAAAAATACTGACAGAGGCGGCGAAACGGCTGAACGCGCCTGCTTCCTGCTGGGATAAGAATGGCAGACTCATCATAAGGAACTTTCTCACCCGCCTGGCCCAGAGTGAGACGAGCGGAAAAACAGTTTACAAATTCGGTACAAACAGCCTTCTTAAAATTTTTTTTTACGCGGTTTACGGAATTGCCGCCGAGTTCGGTTCTCACGATAAATCAAGACGCCCCCCGTCAGGGTATCAGGCCACGGCAAATACGGTCAATGCGCTGATATATGCCCTGAAAGATATCATTTTGTGGTTTGGCGAAATTTGTCAGAAACATTAAATACGGGCCTTCATTCTTCGTCGTGGCCGCATACCGCATCTTTGCCTTTCTTCTTTATATCAAACATTGCCTTGTCCGCCAAGTTGAGCAGGTGGGTCATATCAACCGCATCGTCCGGATAGGTGGAGATGCCGTAGCTTGCCCGAAGCCTGACATGATGACCCCGATCTGACAGATACACGGTCTGACTCATCCTGAGCCGAATCTCCCCGGCTTTTTCAACAGCCTGCTCCTTGTCGAATCCCGGCAGGACAACGACGAACTCATCGCCGGCATAAGCCACACCATAAGCCGGTTCGGCAAGGGAACTCTGAATGGTCGCGGCGACCTCCTGAAGGGCCCGGCTGCCGTTGAGATGACCATAAGTATCGACCACCTGTTTGAAATCGTCAATATCCATGAAAATCACCGAGAATGGCGAGTTGTCCGTCGCGCTGGTCTCAAGCAGTTCGGCCAGGGCCTGATACAGATAGCGGGTATTATAAAGACCGGTCAGATTATCGTGAACAGTCAGATACCTGAGATCCTCCTCGGCGAGCTTTCTCGCGGTATTGTCCATCACGATACCCTCCATAATAGGCTCTCCCCCGCTGTTCTGAGTCAGACGCACGTTGACCAGAAGCCAGGCCGGACAGCGGTCGTTTCCGCGCCTGATTTTCAATTCGTAATTCGTAAGCACCCCCTTTTTTTTCAGCGCCCGGATCATCTCTTTCCGGTCCCCGGGATGGAAATAGATTTCCTCACCCACATCTTCAATGGCGAGGATATCCTCAAGCGAATCATAGCCCAGGATACGGACATAAGAGGGATTGGCTCTGAGAAGCCTGCCGGGAAGCGTCGCCTGGAACATCCCCTGAACCGCATTTTTATACATATTCCGGTAACGCCGCTCCGCCTGCTTGCGCTCCGCCATTTCTCTGCTCAGTTGTTCATTTATTTTTTTTAATTTTTCTCTTGAACGACTCAGTTCCAGATGCGTTCTTACTCTGGCGACCAGTTCCGCTCCGTTAAAAGGCTTGGTCACATAGTCCATGGCCCCGATATTAAAAGCTTTGACAACACTTTCCGTATCCGCCCTTGCTGTCAGAAACAGGACCGGTATGTCTTTGGTAGCCAGTTCCTCTTTTAATCGCCTGCAAACCTCAAATCCGTCGATCCCCGGCATAATCACATCAAGAAGAATCAGGTCGAAATGTTCGGCTCTCACCTGGTCAAGGGCGGCAGCGCCGTCACCGACAAAGGCCATGGAATACCCTTCGTTCTCTAACATACTTGCCACGATCTGAATATTAACCGGCGCATCATCAACAATTAATATTCTGAACCTTTTGTTGTTATCATTGCTCATATTTCTTCCAAAGCTTCCCATCGCTGATATGACGCTTCCAGTTCATGTTCCAGTGTTTTCAATCTCTCCTGAGTCTTTGCAATCTCCGCGCTCTCCTGCCGGTAAAACGCGGGATCGGCCATGGTCTGATACAATTCCTCCTGCTCGGCTTCAAGAGACTCGATACGCTGAGGAAGGGCATCCAGTTCCCGCTGTTCCTTATAACTCCTTTTGAGAGAGCGATTTCGCTGTCTCTCCGGTTTTTCCGCTCTGGCCGCGGCCTTTTCCGCTTTGTCAGGCTCGTTCCTCGGCCTGCGCTGGCGCATCCAGTCATCATAACCGCCCACATATTCGTTGACCGATCCCTCCCCTTCAAATGCCAGGGTGCTTGTCACCGCATGATTCAGAAACGCACGATCATGGCTGACCAGGAGCAGGGTTCCTGAATAATCCAGCAGCATATCCTCCAGCAATTCCAGGGTTTCGACGTCCAGATCATTGGTCGGCTCGTCTAATACGAGGAGATTGGAGGGTTTGGTAAAGAGCCGGGCCAACAGCAGGCGGTTCCGCTCTCCTCCGGAGAGAATCCGCACCGGACTGCGCGCCCGATCCGGGGTGAAGAGGAAATCTCTGAGGTAGCCGATGACATGCCGGGGTTTGCCGTTGATAATAACCTCGTCGTTTCCGTCGCCGATATTCTCCTGCACGGTCTTCTCCTCATCCAACTGTGCGCGGAGCTGATCAAAATACGCAACATTCAGGTGGGTTCCGTGACGCACCTTCCCCTGCTGCGGAGGCAGATTCTTCAGAAGAATTTGCAGCAATGTGGTCTTTCCCGATCCGTTCGGTCCGATAATCCCCACCTTGTCTCCCCGCATAACAGTGGCTGAAAAATTGCGGATAACAGGCTGATCTTCATAGTCGTAACTCACATTCCGGGCCTCAATAACCAGCTTGCCGGTGCGTTCGGCTTCCTGAGCCTGCATTCGCACCGTGCCGATCCGCTCCTTTCTCGCCCTTCGGAGTTCCCTCATCTTTTCCAGGGATCTCACACGCCCCTCATTGCGGGTGCGCCGCGCTTTAAGTCCCTGCCGACGCCATATCTCCTCTTTGGCCAGTTTTTTATCGAAAGCGGCCCGCTGCTTTTCCTCGGTCTCAATCTCCGCGTATTTGCGTTTCAGATAGGTTTCGTAATCGCACAGCCAGTTGGTCAGTCTCCCCCGATCCAATTCAATGATACGGGTCGCCAGTTTTTTCAGGAACATCCGGTCATGGGTCACAAAGAGCAGGGTTTTCACATGGCGTAACAGAAAATCCTCCATCCAGATAATGGAGTTAATATCCAGATGGTTGGTCGGCTCATCCAACAATAGGATATCCGGATCGGAGACCAATGCTCTGGCAAGCAGCACCCGGCGTTTCAGACCTGCGGAGAGCATCCCGAATTCGGCATCCGCGTCTAATCTCATGCGTGAAACGATATCTTCAGCCTGACGGTGTTTTTGCCATTCCTCGTCGCTGTCCGGAAGATCATCCCGGACTTCCAGTCTGCTGAACACCACATCAAAAACGGTTCCGTCCAGTTGCCTCGGAACTTCCTGATCCAGACGGGCAATACGCACCCCCTGTCTGCGGACAATGTCGCCCGCATCAGGAAGCACATCTCCGTTGATCAGTTTCATCAGGGTGGTCTTCCCGGCACCGTTACGGCCGAGAAGGCATATCCGTTCCCCCTGTTCGATCTGAAGGTCTGTGTGGTCGAGCAGCAGCGGCCCGCCAAAAGCCACGCTGACATCTTTCATACTCAACAGCGCCATGAATTCTCTCCTTTAATCTTTCTCTTTCTCTTTCTCTTTCTCTTTCTCTTAATCGAACGGACACGGCACAGGATTAATGATTAAGAGAAAGAGCAAGAGAAAGAGAAAGAGAAAGAGCAAGAGCTTATGATTCGGAATCAGAAACAGATTGTCTCATACGTTTGGTGTTGCTCCGCCGGCGTTTGCCATCCAGCCTGCGCTGCCTTGAGGCGGGGCTCGGTTTTGTTTTACGCCGCGGCCTGGGCTTCTTTGCAGCTTTGCGAATCAGGTCGGTCAGGCGGTCAACCGCGTCCTGGCGGTTGCGATCCTGGGTGCGGAATCGCTTCGCCTCGAGAATCAGCACACCGTCTTCAGTCATCCGTTTTCCGGCCAAACGAATCAGACGCTCCCGGACTTCATCGGGCAATGAGGGGGAGTTGCGCACATCAAAACGGAGCTGCACCGCTGTGGCGACCTTGTTGACGTTCTGCCCGCCGGGACCGGAAGCTCGGATGAAGTCCTCCTGAATCTCATTTTTTTTTATTGAAATGGTATTTGTGATTTTGATCATGGTTCTCCAAATCGTCAGTTGTCGGTTGTCGGTTGTCAGTCTTTAACTTGAACCGATTACCTTTGAACCCCGGTTAAAAAAAGTTCCTGATTATAACGGATTTTGGGGAGGCCCGAGAATATGACAACGGGTTTCAGGATTAAACGGATATTCCCGGGTCGGACATGACAGCGGATTCCGGGGATGAAACGGACATATCCGTTTCATCCTCCCATCCGTTGTCATATTCCAGAGCCTCCTCAAAATCCGTTATAATCAGAAAACTTCATTTTTTAAGTTCACGTTTAAGTTCACGTTCAAGTTTACGTTCAAGTTCAAGGTTTTAAAAGATACTCCGGTTTGACATGGCTCATGGCTCTGAAGATATTCCCCTTGATTTTTCTGTTGCTTCTGTACAGTTGCTTTAAAAGGGTCTTGATCTCCTGTCGCTTAGATGTTTTTGCGCTGGGGCACGGATTCACAAAATCCGGGAAATCCTGTGTCTTTGCAAAACGTCTTATGAGGTCTTCATCTGCATAAGCCAGAGGCCGTATGATTCTGAATTTTCCTTGAAAAAGGGATTGCGACGGAACCATGGTGCTGATCTCCCCTGCATAACATATATTCAGAAACAGTGTTTCGATAATGTCATCCTTGTGATGCCCCAGGGCCACCTTGGTGCATCCGAGTTCATCCGCGATTTCAAAAAGGCGCTTTCTTCGCAGCCGGGAACAGAGGAAACAGGGATTTTCCCGATTTTCAGGGCTGTGTCCCTGGATTCCGTAGTCGGTATGCTCCACCCGAACGGAGTATCCCATCTTTTCGGAGCAGCTTTTCAGAGAATCGCTGAACCCCCCTTCAAACCCTGGATCAATGTGAATCGCAAATAACTCATACCTGATCCGTATGCGGGAAAGGCGTTCGTTTAACATCCACATCAGGGCAAGACTGTCCTTGCCGCCGGAGAGTCCGACCGCAATCCGGTCCCCGTCCGATATCATATCATACCGGTGGATCGCTTTGCCAATCGCTCTGTTTAATGCTTTATATGTATAAGTCATTGTCAGTTGTAGGTTGTCAGTTGTCGGTTGCCGGTTGTCGGTTGCCAGTTGTCGGTTGTCGGTTGAGATCAAAGACCGCGGACCATGGACCACGGACAACTGACCACCGACAACTGACCACGGACAACTGACCAATTAATCGTCGATGAGTTTGATCTTGCCTGCTGCAATCTCCCGCAGAGCAACAACAATATCTTCATTTTTGGGTGAACTTACCAGATATTCTGATCCTTCACGGATCCGCCTTACCCGCTTTGCAACCATGTGAACCAGCACGAAGCGGTTCTGAACCCGCTTCAGGCAGTCTTCTACAGTGATACGTGCCATAGAAAAATCCTCCGTTAATTGCATGAAAGTGAAGAGTGAAAAGTGACAGAAGTGAGAACAGAGAAATTTTCATTCCCTGGTTCTCTGTTTTCACTTCTAACTTCTCACCTATAATATTTCGACCAGCTCATAACTCCGCTTTCCCCCCGGGGCCTGAAGGATGACTTCCGCTCCCGGTTCTTTTCCGATGATCGCTTTCCCGAGAGGCGAGGAAACAGAGATGCGTCCCTCATTAATGTCGGACTCATCCGGTCCCACAAGCTGATACTCCACATCATCGCCGGTATCGGTATTCTCAAGTACAACCTTGCTGCCAAATACAGCCCGATCCCTGGAAAGTCTGTCAGGATCAATGATATCCGCATTGCCCAGTTTGAATTCCAATTCACCGATCCGGCCTTCGATAAAGCCCTGACGGTCTTTGGCCGCATCAAATTCCGCATTTTCGGAAAGATCTCCGTGGGCGCGGGCCTCCTCAATCGCCTTGATATTCTCAGGACGTTCAACCGTCTTCAGCTTTTCAAGTTCCTTCTTCAGGACTTCATAACCCGTTTTTGTTATAGGTACTCGTTCCAATTTTACACTCCCTTGATGGTTGAAGATTGAAGATTGAAGATTGAAAATTGAAAATTGCCATAACAGTCTGATATTCAATGTTCCTGATTCTAAGGGATTTAGTCCGGTGTTTTAACCGCGGAGAACACAGAGGATGCACAGAAGACCGCGGAGTCTCACACGAATCTCCGCGGTTCTCCGCGGCCTCTCTGTGACCCCAGCGGTTTCCTGGCCGTCTGAAATTATACAGAACCACAAAATCCGTCTGAATCAGCAATGTTCAATGTGCCTGATTCTAAGGGATTTTGCGGTCTGAATCCGGCGTTTTAACCGCGGAGAACACAGAGGAGGACCGCGGGAGTCTTACACGAATCTCCGCGGTTCTCCGCGGCCTCTCTGTAATCCCTGTGGTTTCCTGACCGTCTGAAAATTATACAAAATCCGTCTGAATCAGCAATGTTCAATGTCCAATGTTCAATGTCCAATATCCAATTTACAAATAGTCTTTTGCCAGCATTTCCGCGATCTGAATCGCATTGGTTGCGGCACCCTTCCTGATGTTGTCCGCGACGATCCACATATTGATACCGTTCGGGATCGATTCGTCCTCCCGGATTCGGCCCACCAGCGTCATATCCTGACCGGCTGCGTCCGTCGCAAGCGGATAAACATTATTTGCCGGATCATCCATCACTTTGACACCTGCCGCGTCTTCAAGAAGAGCCATCACCTCTTTTGCTGAAACAGGATCTTTTGTTTCAATATTGACAGACTCCGAATGTCCGTAAAAGACCGGCACACGGACGGTGGTCGCGGTAACGCCGATTGTATCGTCTTCAAAGATTTTTCGGGTTTCGTTGACCATCTTCATTTCCTCTTTAGTGTAACCATTATCCAGGAATTTGTCAATATGCGGGAGACAGTTAAACGCGATCCGACGCGGATAGACCTTTTTCTCGTAATCAAGAAAATTGATCATGGCGCGGGTTTGGTCAAACAGCTCATCAATCGCTTTCTTCCCCGTACCGGAGACCGCCTGATAAGTTGAGACCACGATCCGCCTGATCCCGCATTTATTATAGATGGGTGCCAGCGGGACAACCATCTGGATGGTGGAACAGTTCGGGTTCGCGATGATCCCTTTTTTGGTGTAATCCGCGATGGCATGAGGGTTGACTTCGGGAACCACCAGGGGGACTTCCGGGTCCATCCGCCATGCGCTTGAATTGTCAACAACCACACATCCGTCCTTTGCCGCGCAGGGTGCAAATTTTTCGCTTGTGCCCCCGCCTGCCGAAAAAATGGCAATGTCAACGCCTTTGAAAGAATCCTCTTTCAATTCTTCAACAGAGATCAAATCCCCTTTGAAGCGAAGCTCGCGTCCCACAGAGCGGCTGGAAGCCAGAAATTTGACCGATTTTATCGGAAAATCTCTTTCTTCCAGACATGTGATCATCTGATTACCAACGGCGCCTGTCGCGCCTGCCACAGCCACATTCATTTTCTTTTCTGACATAAACATACTCCTTTTTCGTGTTATTCAATTTTCTTGAGATCATCCAGCACATCGGCTTTAAGCAGATTAAGATTGTACTTCATAAATAATCTCGCCCCGATTCATGATTTTATCCGTAAATTCGGAATCATCTCCCTGAGTGTATAAATCTATCGGATAGGAGACAACCTCTTCCAATTCATGCATGCACGCCCAATATTGATCGCCCGGCAGCGGAATTGCCAGAATATCCATATCCGAAGTTCTTTCCGCTTTTTCAGATATCACGGAGCCGAATAACCAGACTTTTTGGATACCGAATTTTCTGAACACCGGAGGGCCGTTGGTCATAAGGGCTGCCTTCATCCGGGCCGATCTTCGTCTTCTCTCTGACTGTTCTGTCCGCCATCTGGCTTTGAGTTTGTCATAACAGAACGTGCTCATGGTTTTGCCTCGGGAAACCAGGTTTTTTGAAAAAAGTTGGTTTCTGTTTTTGGTGGGTTTCGCTTCGCTTCACCCACCCTACAGTAAATTGATTTTGTCATAAATTTCTGAGAGCGCCAGTTCACAATTGACGGATATCAGTCTGACGGTCTCCTCCAAACGGTTTGTTTCTGAAAGCAGCCAACGGTTATTCGGTTGTCGGACGAAATGTTCTATATGATGTCTCTCCTGAAAAATCAGGAGGTACTCCTTAAAAGATCGAAGCGTGCGGTAATTCTCAAATTTTTTGCCCCGGTCATAATCTTCTGTTGACTTGGAGAGCACCTCAACGATTAACATGGGATTCGTCAGTGTATCATTATGCTCATCGTCAAACTCCGGTTTGTCACATATTACAATGATATCAGGATAAGTATAGAGTCCGGTGGGGCTGACCTTCACCCGCAAATCTGTGGAATAAACCATGCAGGAGGTATCCTTCAATTGCCTGCGAAGTTCGGAAACAACATTTGTCACAATGAGAACATGGCGCGGACTTGCACCCGCCATGGCAAATATTTCGCCGTCGTAATACTCGCTTTTGTATTCAGCCTCACGTTCGGCGGATAGATATTCTTCAGATGTAAGATACGGTTTGAGTTGAAAAGACATGATATTCCTCCGAGTTGAAAATTCAGTCAAGCAGGTTCATCAGTACCGATAATAATATTTCTGTTTCCTCCGGGACCCGATAAAGCTTTATATCTTCAGTGATCCGTTTTTTCTCCCGATCCAGACGTGCAAAACGCCAATCTTCCCCAATAGAGACTGCACCGTAAAGAAACGGATTTGTCTTCCGATCTTCAAAATGATCCATCGCGATCAGTTCAACTGCCAATTGCTTCATTCCGTTAACCAAATCAACATTTTTGGCTTCCACAATAACGATCTTATTTTCAGATTCTATATAATAATCAAGCGTTCCTTTCAAGAGATCATTCACTGAAATATCTTCTTCAAGATGTATCCGAATCGGTTTGTTTGAAAATTTTACGAGCTGAAACAATACAGGCGCAATGAGAAATTCACGTCTGGACGCTTCGTTACTAAAATCAATAAATTTGTAGAGTTGTTTAATGTCATTTTTAAAGACATCCATTTCATCAGATTTTACAAATTCGGTTTTTTTAAAAACCAATTCTTCTCTGTCAATTTTATAACCAAAGAAATCAGCAATATCCTCAATGGATACCTTCATTTTGAAATAATCAGAAAAAGTGTAAGAGCCGTTTTTGTCAAGTACATTATCTTTTTTCATAACACAAATGTCTCCGTTTTGTGATTTTGTGTGTTTGGTGTTTTGTATTTGGTGTTTTGTATTTGGTGTTTTGTATTTGGTGTTCTGTGTTTGGTGTTCTGTGTTTGGTGTTTGGTGTTCTGTGTTTGGTTTAAGTTCGAGAAATACAAAATACTAAACACCAAACACCAAATACTAAACACCAAACACAAAATACAAAACACAAAACACAAAACACTAATTCTGAACATACTCTACAACAAGGTCTCCGATCTCTTTTGTCGTAAATCCCATTCTGCCCGCTGCAACCTCCTTTATGTCGTCACGCAGGACTTTTATCACGCCGGCTTCTATGGCGGAAGCCGCTTTTTCTTCACCCAGAGTTTCGAGCATGAGTTGGGCTGAAGAGATGGCCGCGAGGGGATTAATGATCCCTTTTCCGGTGTATTTCGGGGCTGATCCGCCGATGGGCTCGAACATGGAGAGGCCTTCGGGATTAATGTTTGCGCCCGCGGCGATTCCCATGCCCCCCTGAATCATCGCCCCCAGATCCGTTATGATATCGCCGAACATGTTGTCCGTGACAATCACATCGAACCATTCCGGATTTTTAACCATCCACATGCAGATCGCATCCACATGCGCGTAATCGGTTTCGATATCAGGGTATTCTTTTGCAACCTCGTTAAACGTGCGCTCCCACAGATCAAAGGCAAAGGTCAGCACATTTGTCTTTCCGCAGAGGGTCAGCTTTTTGGCCTTGTCCCGTTTCCGGCAGTATTCAAAGGCATATCGGATGCACCGTTCCACCCCTTTGCGGGTATTGATGGACTCCTGCACGGCCACTTCATCAGGGGTTCCGCGCTTGAGAAAACCGCCCGCACCGGCATAAAGCCCCTCGGTATTCTCCCGGACCACGACAAAATCTATGTCCTCCGGGCCTTTGTCCTTGAGGGGCGTGTCAACCCCTTCATACAGTTTGACCGGTCTGAGATTGACGTACTGGTCAAAATGAAATCTGAGGTTCAGAAGGATGCCTTTTTCAAGGATCCCCGGCTTCACATCCGGATGACCGATAGCGCCCAGATATATGGCATCCGAAGCGGTCAGCGCCGCCACAGTCTCATCCGACAGGATCTCCCCGGTGGCTCTGTAATGATCGCCACCTAACGGATAATGGGTGAACTTCAAACTGAAACCGTATTTGTCTGCAACAGTTTCAAGAACTTTGATTCCTTCCGCAACAACTTCCGGGCCTGTTCCATCGCCCGGAACAACAGCTATTTTGTATTCCTTTGACATATAAATATCACCTGTTCTGTTCAGGACTTCCCAAGTCCGGAAGACTTGGGAAGTCTCTCGTAATTATGTGTGATTGACAACCTCTGTTGTCTGCTCATCCCCGTTTTGGGGTTCCGTCCTTTTTTCCTTTATCTCCTTATAACGCCTTATGGTGTTAAAGGGTCCTGAAATGATATAAATAACCCCGATCATAAACAGCGCGATGGATGGCTGCGCGGCAATAAAAATCAATATCAGAATCGCTGCCACCAAGACATTGAAATTCATCTTTGTGAACAGTTCCGGCTTTTTGAAACTCTCATATTTTATGGTGCTGACCATTAAAAAGGAGAGGAAGTAAAGCATGACCATAACCAAAACAGGATTCACGCTCTCCTGAATACCGAATTTGTCACAAAATAAAATCGTCGCCGCATTCATAGTTGCGGCCAGAGGTATGGGAAGGCCCACAAAGTGTTTGCTGCTGATCGAACCCAACTGGGTGTTGAAGCGGGCCAATCGGAGCGCGCCGCAGGTCACAAAGAGAAATGCTGCAAGCCAGCCAATTCTCCCCAGGGGTCTGAGCGCCCACAGATACATCATCAGTCCGGGCGCCACACCAAAGGAGACCACATCAGCAAGGGAGTCATATTCAATCCCGAATCTGCTTGTCGTCTTGGTGGCTCTGGCGATTCTGCCGTCCAACGCGTCAAACACCCCTGCGATCAGAATCGATATCGCGGCGGCAACAAATTTGCCGTCTATGGACGCGATCACCGAATAGAATCCGAAGAAAATATTCAGCGAAGTAAATATGTTCGGCAGAACATAGATTCCCCGACGCAGTTTTTCCCTTTTAAACCTTCTTTTTCTTTTCATACAAATCTCCCATTGAAATTGAATCGTCGGTTTTTTTAGTTTGTCTCCGACGCTCACATTAAGTTTCGGGGGCTCAGGAAGATAATCATCGCGCTGTAGCCAAACCAAGTTTTAAAAAACCGGGTTCTCTTTGCCGCCTTCCTGAATTCCCCTTACAAGTTATTATATAATCAGAACCACAAGGATTTGCCATGAAAAAGATTCATGCGAATCATTCAGCGTTCAGATACGATTTTCCGCTTAGGCTCGAAAAAATCCTTTTCCTATGTGCAATCCCTGTGGTTTTGTTTCTCCGTAACTACAAGGATTGCACATAAGAAGAGGATGTCGCCGGTTCCGGGCGGGAAAAAAATCCTCTTCTTATGTGCAATCCTTGTAGTTTTTTTTCCTTCGTAACTACAAGGATTGCACATAAGAAGAGGACTGTCCCCGGTTCCGGGCGGGGAAAAAATCCTTTTCTTATGTGCAATCCCTGTAGTTTTGTTTCTCCGTAACTACAAGGATTGCACATAAGAAGAGGATGTCGCCGGTTCCGGGCGGGAAAAAATCCTTTTCCTTATGTGCAATCCCTGTAGTTTTGTTTCTCCGTAAGTACAAGGATTGCACATAAGAAGAGGATGTCGCCGGTTCCGGGCGGAAAGAATCCTTTCTTATGTGCAATCCTTGTAGTTTTGTTCCTCTCCGAAGCCCGTCACTTGGGGGGCGAGGTGTCCCATACCGGTGTCACAACAATCGTCTGAGTTTGGGAAACTGTGCCTCCGGGGCCCTGGACAGTGAGGGTTACTTTATAAGTGTCGGGCCATGTGTAGGTGAAAGTCGGATTCCTGGCCGTCCGATAGTTCTTTCTTCCCTCGTGCAAAGATCATGACTTGTATTTTTTCAATATTTCTCTTACCAAAGTATCGATTGCATTATCAAAATCCCCCATATAAATAGAGATTGCTGAACTGTTTGCTATGGAAAATATCTTCCGTGTACTGATATCGATTAAAAATAATCGGATGGTGTTCACTTCATGGCCAAGACCGCCATTGGCTTCAACCACACTGAAATCCCCCATCAGAACCGCATCAACTCCGAGTTTTTTGCCGATATCACAAACGGATTCCACATCAGGCCGGAGGCTTGAAAAGAAATGCTTCTTCTTCCAGATCTTTTTGACATCAGCCGAGCTTATGATCCTGCTGTCTATCGCATTTCCGATATCCTGTTTATCAATGACACTGTGTTTCAGAACAAACAGGCTCTCCCCGCTGATGATCCGGGTGATGATGCTTTCGGTTCTGTTCAGATAAGATGTTGCGTCTTGTCGTAACACCCAGGGAAAAATTGCCAGTTTGTAAGGCGGTCCCCCGTCAGACGGAATCGGTTCCGGCTTCGGGCTGACGATTTTTTCCGGCTCCGGCCTCAGACGAGCGATTTTTTTCGGCTCCCGCTCCAAGCGGATGTCGAGGGTGCGGTCTCTCGCCCGGGTAATCTCTGTCCATTCCTGACGGGGTTCATATCCTCTTGCCGAAATCTCCATAAGATAGCGTCCCGGTTCAAGTTCCATGCCCTGCCGAAACGCTGATTTTATGTTGACAAATCTGACGGTTGCGTCTGCCGGATCGGTCGTTATGAAAAGCCTGCCTTTTCTTCGGACAATTTCTGCCGGTTCCAGGCGGATGTCCAGGATGTTGTCCCCGACCCCGGTAATTTCTGCCCACTCCTTGCGGGATCTGCGGCCTTCTGCGGAAATTTCCAAAAGGTAACGGCCCGGTTTCAGTTCCATGCCCTGGTAAAATCCCAGGTCGGTGTTCAGAAATCGGATGACGGCATCCCGGGGATCCGTATCCACAAACAATCTGCCTTTCTTTTCCGGGGCCGCCCTCTTTTCGTCCAAGTCAACATGCAGGGCCAGAGACTTGCCCACTTTGAGACGAATCTCTTTTCCGTAGCGTCTGTATCCCCGTTTCTCGACCTCAATCCGGTGTGTGCCGGATGAGACAGAGACCTCTGACAAAGGGGTCTCTCCGAGATAGACATTATCCAGCGTCACCTTTGCGCCGGTCACATTGGAGTCCACCGAAAGGAACGCGGCGGTTTCGGGTTTGAAATAGAAATTGCCGGTCAGAGAAGAGGCTTCCCATGGTGTCTGCTTTTCCCCTGTCATCCTTTGCACGTCAACCCGCACCTTTTTCAATGCCTCTTCAATGGTCAGGCCCGGGATGTTTATGTATTTTATCAGATGTTCCGTATAAATGCCGTTTCTTCCGTATCCGTCATCCGCGACAGATCCCGGTGCGGTCGCATAAGCGATCAGAGTGCCGCTCGGTGCCTTCATACGGGCCAGCCCCAGGTTCCTCCCTGAGCGAAAGCTGCGGAAATTTCGGGAAAAGGGATTGTTCCGGCACGCGTCGAGTATGACAATGTTCAGGCGGTTCTCCGCGTACTCCATTTCAGACAGCACACGCCCCGCGTCCACGGCCTCATATTCCACATCTGTCTCTTTATCGATTTTCGCGGCAATAGGAAGGAGATAGTTCCGGCCGTTCATCTGTAGGCCGTGGCCCGCGAAATAGAAAAGCCCGACTCCTCCTTTTCTGAGACTTCTGCCGAACTCACGGACAGATTCCTCCATCTCCCGCTTGTCAGCGTTCTCTTTGTGAACAACTCTGAACCCCAGGGTTCTCAGCACCCCGGCAATGTCCCTCGCGTCATTGGCCGGATTTCTGAGAGGCGATTTTCTGTAGTCCGCATTGCCTATTACCAAGGCAAGACGGCTCTCTTCCTCACTGTCAGTCCGTCTTCTTATCCCCCGGTCAGAATCTCCGAAGCAGGGGGGGATCAGCAGAACCGCCAGCATAACCAGAGATGTTAAAACAATAATTCTTTTTTTCATGGTTCGATCCTCCGTTTAAAGTTTTTACTGATTACAACAAATTTAAGGTCTCCCGAACTCGCACTTGCGCTTAAACTTGCACTTACATTTAAACCCGCGCTGCACTCCGGCTTAAACATGAATATCCGGGAACTGAGTGCAAGTGCAAGCGTAGCCCAAATCCGTTATTAAATTTTTCATAACACCTCGGAATCACTTCCGAGCCACTAATGCGCTTTAGTCCTCTTCTGTTTCCACTCTGAGGATTGATCTTCCGAGCTCCGAGACCGCCTCGAAATTCAGCAAATCCATGGTCTCCTCCCCGAGCCCCATGGCATATATCCGGTTTCGGGTCAGATGTTTCAGCAGGTCTCCGTTAATATAGAGGCTATAAAAGACCGGAACAACTCTTTTCCCCTTGCTCTCCGGAAAATATTCCCCCAGCTCCGACAATATCCCGACAAACGTATCGACATCCTCGGGACTCGGTTCGGATTTCACCTCGACGACATAGAAATTTTTCTTGGAAACCGCAATGACATCAAACGCTCCCGGTGTCCCCCGGTCCTCCTTCTTGCGCTTTCTGATGCGGATCCCGAAGAAGCTGAGATCGGAATCACCGAAATACTTTCTGATGATTGTCGGCATGTTGGGCGCAACCACATCCTCGTCCATGGTTCCCATCTTGTCGGAAACCTCGGCCCACTTCCTGTTCATCTCTCTTATCATCTTCCGGGTGTCAGATCTGATATCATCTCCGAACTTTTTGGCGTCATCTCGGATTTCATCTTTTTTGAAAGCTTTCATTTCGGCTTTGGGTTCTCTGATATCGGATATGACCTCCTCTTTGAACTTTCGGGTGTCATCCCGGATTTCATCTTTTTTGAAAGCTTTCATTTCGGCTTTGAGTTCTCCGATATCGTCCATGAGCTCCTCTTTGAACTTCCGGGTGTCATCTCGGATTTCATCTTTTTTGACAGCTTTCATTTCGGCTTTGAATTCTCCGGTATCGTCCATGATCTCCTCTTTGAACTTTCGGGTGTCATCCCGGATTTCATCTTTGGAGTTCCGGGTGTCATCCCGGATTTCATCTTTGAACTTCTGGGTGTCCGTTCGGATTCCATCTTTGAACTTCTGGGTGTCAGCTCGGATTCCATCTTTAAATGCCTTATCGGACTCTTCCATACGGATCACAAGACGGTTCGCAGAGGCGATGAACTGTTCCAGGATGTTTTCCAGGGAATCTGTCTTTGTATCCGGAGTTTCAATGCTTTCTTTTGGGTTTGCAGACATTTTTCTCCCCTTTCGTTCTTAGTGTAAAATTACCGGATGTCCCTCTCCGACACCGCTTTAAAGCTTCGGAATCAGCTCCGAGGATGAAAGTCAAAGCAACCTAAAGGCAACTATGTCCGGCACAGTGTGTCGAAATCAATTCCAACTGAAATCAAAACCAGCATGAAAGCGGATGAACCGTCTGACCATGACGGTTCCCCGCCTTTTCCATCGGACGTCACTTGGGAGTGTCGGGTAGGTCGTCGTCCTTGATCTCAATATACTTTGTTTTGCTACTTGAGCCTGCGGAATTTTCCACAGTGAGTGTTACAGAATACCCGCCGGCTTCGCTGTAAGTATGTTCCGGATTTTTCTCAGTGCTGCTTTTCCCGTCTCCGAACTCCCATAACCTTGAAGTAACGAAGCCGGCAGACCGATCAAAAAATTTCACCGGAGATAATACCCTTCCGATGGTAGGAGAGAACTGAAAATCGGATGTGGGTTCATCCTTCCAATACTCATGTCTGACATATCTGTTTTTCAGAATTGTTGTCCCCTTTTCATCATAGAGACTGTCATCGGAAAAATCTGAATAGACCTCAATATTCGGAACGGACACATGAAAAAAGTTCACATCCACTCTGCCTCTTTTGTCAAACCAGAGCTTCACAAACAAATCAGGGTTTTCGGGACTCCCCCAGTTCACATCTTCGGGGCTGGCATAAAAATGTCCCCAGATCACCTCATGGCCGTCCATAATCCCCTCACCGCCTTTTTTCCAAACTGCCTCAATCGGGGAAGCGTTTTCAATATTGATCTGCGAACCGATTCTGAGATCATGGAGAGTCACATATCCTACAGGATCTCCTGTGGTCGGATAACCGGAAGGCGGTGTTCCGTCCTCATATCCCTCCTCGGTGTCACTCATTCCGCTCAGGTAATGCTGCCTGATATAACGCCTGTCCGTTGTTGTCATATCCTGTTCATCCGGGAGACCGTCATAGGGATAATCCGAATAGACTTCTATCTCCGGTACGGATACATGAAAATAGTTCACGTCTGTTCTGCCGCTTCTGTCAAACCAGATTTTGACAAAAAGATCAGGGTTGTTCTGGTTGCCCCATGCCACATCAATGGGGCTGGCATAAAAATATCCCCATATCACCCGGTCGCCTGCCTCGGTGGAGTCCTCCCCGCCTTTTTGCCAGACTGCTTCAACAGGGCCTTTCTCGTCTGTGTGAATCACAGCCCGTATCCAGAGGTCAGGGGTAATCAGGTGGCCGAACGGATAGCTTCCAAACGGATTACTCTCAAGTTCATAGCTTTTTCCGTCATGATTCTCCCTGACAGAGCCAATATTCCTCGCCAGCCAATATTCTTCGGAATTTGAAAAGGAATTCCCCTGATCATCGGTCCAGTTGTCAGTCATCCGGAGTTTGTATGTTGGGAAATCACCTGATGCCACGGTAATTGTTTCTGTGGCGGTGATCGCAGTTTGGAGACTATGATCTTCCGAACCGGAGATATTCCCCTTACTGTCATATACTTTCCCCTGATAGTCAACGGAGTAAGTCTTACCGAGTTCCATCTTCTCCGGCAACAGAACAACTCCGTCTGTGACAACATCATTCCCGTTTTCCTGCCTGTATCCGTAATACAACACGTTTCCTGCGGAATCATATTTCTGAAATCGGGAGCCAGTGAAATCGCCTTTGTACTCCGTCTTACAGATATTTTCCGGAAAGTGCGGCTCAGAATCCTCTGTATCTGAGACCGTTTTCGTCAGATTATTTGTAAAGTCCCCGCTATATCCGTCGCTTAAAATCCAATATTCCCTGACAGGTATTTCAACAGGAATAATTTGCCACATTGCTCCGCTACAGCCTGAAGTCTCATGGACTAACCCGACTGAGCCTTCATATGTGATCCCGTTGAGATACCTGGCACCTTCGATATGCCCCAGACATTTGATGAACGAACCGTCGTCGTTTTCAATGATTTCCCACCGGGTGCCGCTGAGTTCCTCAGTCTCGGATACCAGTTCAACAGTACCTTCCACTGTGCGGCCATTCAGATATCTCGGCCCCTCAATATGTCCCAGACATTTCAGCAGAATTCCGTCACCCCCGTCATCAATCATCTGCCATTTGGTTCCGGTAAAGCCGGAAGCATCAGAAATACTGGAAACCAGATTAACGGTTCCCTCCACTGTGTTTCCATCAAGATATCTCGCACCTTCAATATGGCCCAGGCATTTGATATAAACAAACTGAGAGTCATCTGCCTGGAAAAGTGTCGGGGTATCTGCATGGGCGTTTTGGAACATGCCCGCTCCCAGTACCAGCAGAACAAGTGTTGCGATTGTGATTTTTTTCATAGCGATATCCTTTCTTTCGTTTTTGGGTTTTAAAAACATGGTTATTATTATTTCCTTCTCGGTGCCTTCCGGAGTGCTGAAACTGCAAATCTATGTCTTCATAACACACAGACTCTCCTGATTTTACTCACTGTCGGACTGTTCTGTAGCCTCCTTTTTATCAGGAAGGAGTGCAAAAATTTCATTTTTGCACTCCGGATCAGGCGTTACTTGGGGTCCCATTCCTGCATCACATAGATATAATTTAGCTTGACTTCGGGTTCTGCAAAGACGCCGGGAGCTGCTATGGTAAGCGTGACTGTATAACTGCCGGGTTCCTTATAAATGTGCGTCGGATGTCGGTCCTTACTTGTTGGCGTGTCATCTCCGAAATCCCACACACACGAGGTGTAATTCCCCACGGACTTGTTCGTAAAAATCACCGTCATTCTGCCGCTCCTTAATGTTCCTGATGTCTGGGATGCCTGAAAATCAGCCTTAAGGAGAGGATCACCCGGATCAGGCACCGTAACCACAATCTGTTTTGTCGCTTTGTCAGATCCTCCGGGGCCAGTCACAGTAAGCGTCACGGTGTAAGTTCCCGATTCAGTGTAAATATGACTCGGGCTCCATTCCGTGCTCGTCATCCTATCTCCGAAGTCCCATATACACTGATCTCCTCCTGTTGAGTCATTGGTGAAATATACCTTCAGCGGGGCCTTTCCGGTTGTCGTACTGACCTTGAATTCTGCTTCAGGGGGAGGTTCCTGCTTTCCGGGATCGTCCCTCCAATGCACGTTCCTTATGTACCTCCCCTCCATCGTCGTAGTTCCCTTCTTTTCATAATATCCGTCATCAGGGAAATCGGAATAGATTTCTATGTTAGGTACAGAAACATGGAAGAAGTTCGCATCAATCCTGCCGCTTGCATCAAACCAAAGTTTCACAAACAGATCCGGATTATTCCGGCTTCCCCAGCTCACATCATCAGGGCTGGCATAGAAATGCCCCCAGGCCACCTGATTGCCGTCTGACATAGTTCCCTCTCCGCCTTTGTACCAGACTCCGTCTATGCCCCCCTTTTCTTCGGTACTGATGACACTCCCTATTCTGAGGTCATTGATAACGGAATATCCCGAAGGATTATTCGAGGGCGGATAACCCTTAAACTCTCCGGTCTCATCATATTCTTCTACACCCTCCGAGTAGCTCTGGCCGACCTCATAATACTGCCGGATGTATCTCAGCTTCGTAGTGGTTGTACCATGCTCATCCGGGGTTCCGTCATAAGGATAATCGGACCAGACCTCTATTTCCGGTACAGAGACATGGAAAAAGTTGACGTCTGTTCTGCCGCTCGCGTCAAGCCAGACTTTGATGAAAAGATCAGGATTATTCTGATTGCCCCATGTGACGTCATCTGGACTGGCGTAGAAATACCCCCATATAACCTTATCCCCGCGGGAGGTGCTGTCTTCCCCGCCTTTCTGCCATAAAGCTTCAATCGGGCCATCCACTGTGTGAATGACGGCCCTGATCCAGAGATCATCAGTGGTGAGCAGATGTCCGTTTTCAATCGCGACAGCCGCCTTTGTAAAGGTTGCACGGATGGTATGATCATTTGTGACATCTGTAAAGGTGTAGCCGTCCAAAGCCCCCAGTGACATTCCGTCTATCTCGACATCTTCCAGTTCATAACCGGAATCCGGGGTCATCACAAATGTCTGATACGAACCCTCATCCACTGTAACTTCGCCGCTTGGATTTATACTTCCGTTATCACCTGAAGTGGCAGTTATTGTATGTTGAGGTATGCCATAAGTTTTTTTAAAGGTTACGGAGATGGTATGGTTGGCACTGATACCTTCAAAAGTATAAGAGTCCACTGCTCCGACAGACACGCCATCTATTACAACATCTTTCACTTCATATCCGACATCGGGGATCATTGCAAATGTCTCCGAATACCCCTCAACCACTACAATGATACCTGACGTGCTTATACGTCCGTTTGTTCCTCACGAAGCAGATATGGAATAAGTGGACGCAGTCGGTGC